>NZ_LBJW01000093.1:0-115007 GCF_028128865.1 Bradyrhizobium sp. CCBAU 11357
GGCGGAGTGCACCAACTACTTCAAAAACTCAGGCTATGTTTCCGTGTAAATACATCATGCTCTAGATCAACCGCACATGCTTGATCTGCCCGATCTGAAATCCAGCCCCGAGGCTTCGCACCGTCTGCTCGCAGCGCCAGCCGGCATTGTCCTTCTCGATGGTGAACAGATTGTACGCCGCCGCAGGATAGCGTCCGTGCGCGAGCGCGGAGGCCGAGGGCACGCCGAGCGCGGGAATGTTGCCGTTCGGACCCTCGAACCACATCGTCGAATGAATGTGATCGTGCCCGTGCAGGACCAGCTCGACGCCGTGGCGCTTCAACAGCGCCAGCAGCTCCGGCGCGTCCGTCATCCGCTTCGCCCGCGCGCTGGATTTCAGCGGATGATGCACCAGCAGCACGCGGAAGACGTCTTCCGCCGCGAGCTGCTCGAGCACCTCCGCAAGGGCGGCGAGCTGATCGCGCCCGAGCGTGCCGGTCGCCATCAGCGGCAGGGTCGGCACCGCCGTGGACAGGCTGATCAGCGCCAGCGGCCCGCGCCGGCGCACCGCGGGGAAGGCTGCACCGCCGGGTGTGTCCGCGGCGATGTAGTGCAGGAACGTCTCGCCGAAGCGATGCCGCGTCGCGCTGACATAGGCGTCGTGATTGCCGGGAATCGCGGTCACGCGGTCGGGTGGGCCGACGCTTTCGAGCCAGGCCAGCGCCGGCGCGAACTCCGCCTCCAGCGCCAGGTTGACGAGATCGCCCGTCACTGCGATGTGGTCGGGCGCCTGCGCCTTCATGTCGGCAACGAGCGCATCGAGCACCTCGCGGCGCTGGTACTTGTGGCGGTTGCGGGTCCAGTTGACATAGCCGAGCGCGCGCTTGCCCGCGAGCTCGATCAGCCGCGGCTTCGGCATAGGCGCCAGATGCGGATCGGACAGATGGGCGAGCGTGAAGGGAGTCATGGCGCGCGAATGCCTCGCTATTGCTCTGCTGTAATGGCAAGGTCGCGCGCGTCGCGCAAGCAGGGCCCGAACAGGGGCGTCGAGGAAGCCTGATGGGAGAACGTCTGAACCGAGCCCGACGGAAAGCCGAGCCGCTGCTGCGGCGGGTCTTCCACGTCTATTTCCTGCTCGTCCGCGGCATGACGCTGGGCGTCCGCGCCGTGGTGCTGGATGCCGACAATCGCGTCTTCCTGGTCAGGCACAGCTACGTCAGCGGCTGGTATTTGCCTGGCGGCGGCGTCGATTTCGGCGAGACCATGGAAGAGGCGCTGCGGCGCGAACTCAAGGAGGAGGGCGACATCGATCTGACCGGCGAGGCGATCCTGCACGGCGTCTTCCTCAACAGCCACGTCTCCCGCCGCGACCATGTCGTGGTCTACGTGGTCAGGCAGTTCAGGCAGGACCGCGTCCCTGAGCCCAACCGCGAGATCGTCGAATGCGGGTTCTTCGACAATGCCGCGTTGCCCGAGGGCACCACGCCCGGCACGCGGCTGCGAATCGCCGAGGTGCTCGGTGGCAAGCCGTTGATTGCGACGTGGCGCTGAGGGCGGCCTGTGCTAGTAACCCGCTTGACGCGCGCCACGGAAGACCGGATGAAAATTGCCAAGCTCGCCTTCGGCCTGATCTGTCTTGCGATCCTCGCCAGCAACATCGTCACGATGTCACGCTGGAGCGAGGCGCGCGGGGTCTATGACGACATCTGCTATCTCCGCCAGGCGCATCTGTTCCAGCGTCTCGGCCTCGGTGGGCTCAACACCAATGCCCACCTGGACTACGACCATTATTTCGAAGGCAAGCTGAAGCAGATCGCGTTCGCCGAATGGCAGGACCCGCTGCGCTGGCCGTGCCACAACCCGATGCCGAGCGGCAAGGTCGTGATGCAATATCCGCCGGGCACCGGCTTCCTGCTGGCGCTGTTTCCGGAAGGCAACCAGGTGGTGCCGCTGTACATCGCCGCCAGCCTGATCGTCTGCGGCCTTGCGCTGACGGGCATTGCCATGGCACGCACGCTGCCTGCGATCGTCGGCGCCGGCCTGTTCGGCGCGCTTGCCGTCTATCTCATGATCAACCCGGCCAAGGCGAGCTATTCGATCGCGCCGACCATGGCGCTCTGCGCGGCCGCGGGATTCCTGACCGCGTTGTGGCTGACCAGGGAGAAATGCAGCGTGCTGCTGATTGCGCTGGTCGGCCTCCTGCTCGGTGCCTCCGTCAATTTCAGATTGCCGAATGCGCTGCTCGCGGCCGGCTATGCCTTCTATCTGGCCCTTGCGTTCCTGCGGACGCGGACGCTGTCAGGCTTCGCGCAGGGGCTCGGCTTCGGCGTCGCTGTCCTCGTCGGCATGGCCCCGACCCTGGTTGCGCAGGCCATCAATGCCGGCAGCCCGTTGGCCACGACCTATGGCAGTGCCGACGTGGTCGCGCCGGCCTTCGACCTTGCCGTGCTCGGCCGTTATCTGCGCGACATGCAATTCGTGCTGATCGTGCTGGCGATCGGCACCACGGCCTTTCTGTTGCGGGTGGGCGAGGGCAGCGTGCGGCAGGTGGCCCTCGTCGCCGCCGGCAATCTCGTCGTCAATCTCGGCTTCTTCCTGAGCCATCCGATCTTCACGCCCTACTACATCGTGCCGATTGCGATGCTCTCGCTGTGGAGCGTCGCGTTCGCCTGGCTGATGCAGCCGGAGCAGGCACGGCAGGCCACGCCGCTCGGGCGCGAGCCGACAAGCCTCGGAGTGCCGTCGCGATGACCGCAGCGCAGCTTCGCATCGCCGTGCTGGTGCCCTGCTACAACGAGGAGGCCGCGATCACGACCGTCGTGGCCGATTTCCGCAAGGCGCTGCCCTCGGCGCAGATCTACGTCTACGACAACAATTCGCGCGACCGGACCGCCGAGGTCGCGCGCGAAGCCGGTGCGATCGTGCGCAGCGAGCGCCGGCAGGGCAAGGGCCACGTCGTTCGCCGCATGTTCGCGGACGTCGAGGCCGACGTCTATGTGCTGGTCGACGGCGATGCGACCTACGATGCGCCGAGCGCGCCGCGCATGATCGACAGGCTGCTCGACGATCGTCTCGACATGGTGGTCGGCCTTCGCGTCGATCAGGTCCAGGCCGCCTATCGGCTCGGCCACCGCACCGGCAACCGCATGCTGACCGGCTTTTTGTCCTCGACCTTCGGCCACGCTTTCAAGGACATCCTGTCCGGCTACCGGGTGTTCTCGCGCCGCTTTGTCAAATCTTTCCCCGTCCTCTCCGACGGTTTCGAGATCGAGACCGAGCTTGCGGTCTATGCGCTGGAATTGTCGCTGCCGGTCGCGGAGGTCGAGACGCCCTATTACGCGCGCCCCGAAGGCTCGTTCTCCAAGCTCAACACCTGGCGCGACGGCTTTCGCATCCTCGGCACCATGCTGAAGCTCTACCGGTCCGAACGGCCGTTGCGCTTCTTCACGGTGATCGGAATCCTGCTGGCGCTGGCCTCGATCATCCTCGCGATCCCGATCGTGATCACCTTCATCGAAACCGGTCTCGTGCCGCGCCTGCCCACGGCCGTGCTGTCGATGGGCCTGATGATCATGGCCCTGCTGTCGGTGTCATCAGGGCTCGTGCTCGACACGGTGACGCGAGGCCGGCGGGAGATGAAGATGCTGGCCTATTTGTCCCAGCCGGCGTCGAATCGGGACGCAGGCTGAGCCAGGCCTGCAGTTCACGCCGCTGGGAAGAGGCGAGGCCCGGCACCGACACCGCCCATGGACCTTCGCAGGCGCAAGTGCTACTCCGCGAATTGACATGAACGATCTCTCACTGACCATCCTTCCCGAAGCCGCCGGCGACGCCCAGGCCATCGAGCGGCTGCACGAACGCACCTTCGGCCCCGGCCGCTTCGTGCTGAGCGCCTACCGGATCCGCGAGCACGTCGACCATCTGCTCGATCTGTCCTTCACGGCCCGCATCGGCACGCTCCTGGTTGGCTCCGTCCGGCAATTGCCGATCCTGATCGGCGACACGCCGGCGCTGCTGCTCGGGCCGCTCACC
Organism: Bradyrhizobium sp. CCBAU 11357; assembly: GCF_028128865.1. Classification (NCBI taxonomy): domain Bacteria; kingdom Pseudomonadati; phylum Pseudomonadota; class Alphaproteobacteria; order Hyphomicrobiales; family Nitrobacteraceae; genus Bradyrhizobium; species Bradyrhizobium sp. CCBAU 11357. The sequence goes on from NZ_LBJW01000093.1 coordinate 4,012, forward strand.
GTCGAGCCGCCGTTCCGCGACCGCGGCATCGGCCGTCAGTTGATGGAGCGCGCGGTGAAGGACGCCAAGGCGAAAGGTCACCGCCTGGTGCTGCTGGTCGGCGACGAGCCCTATTACAGCCGCGTCGGCTTCAAGCAGGTCCCCAAGGGCCGCGTCACCATGCCGGGTCCCGTCGATGCCGCCCGCATCCTGGTGTTCGAGCTCGTCGACGGCGCCTTCGAGGGCGTGTCGGGCGCGGTCGGCCCTGACTGGAGCAAGGCGCGGAAGTAGGAGCGGCACGTAGCCCGGATGGAGCGCAGCGCAAATCGCTTTAGGTTGAATCGATTGCCACGGGCTCGGTGCAACCTCTCCCGCTTGCGGGAGAGGTCGCGCCGAAGGCGCGGGTGAGGGCTTTCTCCTCTAGGGGATTGTCCCATCGCGGAAACACCCTCTCCCCAGCCCTCTCCCGCAAGCGGGAGAGGGAGTGCACCGCCCTTGTAGCGATCGAACTGATCTCACGCTCTACCTCTCGATCAGAACTTGAAATTCGCGAATGCCCGCACGCCGATGCCCGGCATCAAAACCTCGTCCTTGGTGTAGGACACATGGTTGCGGATGTTCTCGTTGAGGAGATTGTTGCCGACGATGCCGGCCATCATCTCGCGCGCGCCGAACCAGTTGCGGTCGAGCTTGGTCTTGTAGCTGACCTCGGCCTTCAAGAGATTGTAGCCCGCCGTCGGCGTCTCCGCGATCACGGCGACGTTGTTCTGCGCGAAGGCGTGCAACAGGTTGACGCGCATCAGCCAATTGTCGTCGCGCCAGAACACGCCGCCGCCCATGCGCACCGGCGGAATCCGCGGCACGTTGGTGCCGTCGGAGAAGGTGGCACGGACCACGTCGAGCTGGTTCTCGATGCCCCAGATGCCGCCCTGGAACGCGCCGATGTCGAGCTGCGACTGGAATTCGCCGCCGCGGAAATTGGCATTGCGCTGCGAGTAGACCGCCTGGTTCAGCTCGCCATCCGGAGCGCCGCAGGACGCGAAGTCGTCGTCGCACATCACGCCGGTGAGGCGGCGATAGATGAAATTGTCGAAATGCGTGTAGTAGACCGTCGCCTCGAACCGGAACGGCCCCGTCGCCTTGCGCACGCCGAGCTCGACGGATTTCGCGGTCTCGATCGTGAGGTTCGGATTGCCGATGTCGAAAGTCGCAGTCGCATCATGGCCACCGCGGGAGAACAGCTCGGCTGCCTTCGGCGCGCGCTCGACATATTGCGCGGTGATGCTGCCGACCATTCCGCCCGGCAAATCCTGCAGCAGGCCGATGCTGCCGCTCTTCGGCGTGAAGGACGGGTTGCGCGCGATCGCCGCCTGCGGCGTGCCGTCTGGCAGGTAATCCGCCGGGAAGTTCGGCGTCGTGCCGTGCAGCTCGACATGCTCGATCCGGCCGGCGATCTGCGCCCGCGTCGCTTCCGAGAACTTGAACTCGTTGAAGGCGTAAGCCGCGACACGCGTGTTGGTGTTGGGATCCCACAGCCCGTTGAACAGCGTGCCGGGATTGTCGGGGCTCGGCGCGCTCAATTCCTGGTGCCCGACCTGGACGCCCAGCGCCGTCGTCACCTCGGCGAAGCGCGCGTTGAACGGCATCAGCTGCACCTCGGTGCGGACCTCCTGCTCCTTGTTGGTGAAAGTCTGCCGGATGCCGTCGCTGTTGAGGTCGGCGGGATCGGCAAGGCCAATCTCGTTGTGCCGGTAGTCGGTCGCGCCGGCCCAGAACCGGATCGTATCGATCGCAGCCGCGTCGGGGCGGTACTCGCCCTTGACGTTGATCTTGGTCTGGTGAGCGTCGATCCTCGTCTTGTGGTCGGCGCCGTCGATGCCGGGGATGTGGTAGAGCGAATCGTTCTGCGTGATCGATGCGCCGATGTAACCGCCCTGGAAGAAGTACGAGCCGCCGATCGATGCGCCGTCCGAGCGCGTCGCCGAGTTCGGCTGGCGGCCGTTCACGGGGCGCGACTGGTCGGTGAGATAGGGATAGCTCGGGATGTAATAGTCCGAGGTGGTGCGGCCATAGGCGTCGGCATGGAAGGCAAAATTGCCGCCGCCGGCGTCGAGCAGCACGCCGCTCTCGATGCCGCGGTCGACCGAGCTAAACGCGGTGCGCATCTCCGCGGTGACGCAGGGCGACGTCGCAGCGTTCGCGAGCGGGGCCTTGGTCGGCAGGCCGTAGGCCTGGAACGACGGCGCGCAGGCAGGCATCGCATCCGGAATCCGGTTATTGGTGGCGCTGACCACGCCGCCGATCGAGGTCGAGCCGTAGCGCAGCGCCGCCGGCCCGCGCACCACCTCGACCTGGTTGGTCGCGAGCGGGTCGATCGGGACGAAATGATCCTCGCCGAGGTCGGATGCGCCGCCGCCATTGGTGCCGTTCTCGACGATGCCGACGCGGTTGACGTCGAGACCCCTGATGATCGGCCGGCTGGAGGCGCCGGGCGCGAAGCTCGATCCGGTGATGCCGGGCTTGGAGAACAGGAGATCGCCGAGCTGGCCGCCGCCCTCGCGGCGGATCTCCTCGTTCGGCACCACGGTGACGGTGGCGAACTGGTTGGTCACGACAGGTAGCACGCCCTGCTGAGGCGCGGCGGGCACGGGCGCTGCCGGCGCCGCTTCCGCCGTCTGCTGGCGGCTGCGCACCCGCGCGGTCCGCGTGCCGCGGCCTGCGTTGCGCGACGGCACCACCGCTCGACGCACGATCGGGCTCGGCGCGGTCACGGTGACGGCGGGAAGCTCGGTCGACGATTTGTCCTGTGCCGGCTGTTGCGCCGAGTCTTGGGCGAACGCGGATGTAGCGGCGGCGCCGAGCAGGAGCAGGCTTGCTCCGCCAAGGCGCTGCGCGCGTCGCAATTGAAATGACATTGTCCTGATTCCACTCAGGCGCCGTCCGGATGATGCTCTGCTGATCGGAGGCGGCCTGCCGTCGCGGCGCGACGGAATTCGACTTCAACTTCTCCCAGGCACTTGCCGATGCACGGCGAGGCTGGGCGTGATCAAGCGTTGGAGATCAGGACGCAGGAGGGGCGCGCGGCTGGAACGCCGTGCCGGCCGATGTCAGATGAGCGAACTCGGCGTCGAGGGTGCGCTGGAGCAGCTCGATCGCCTGCGGCAGCAGCAGCACAGGCGGCGTCGCCGACACGATTGTGCCCGCCATCGCGATGATGGCGCAGATGGCACAATTGTCGTCGCCCGAATGCTCGCGGTCAGGGCCGGGCGGCGACTGCTTCTGCACCGCGGCGCGGTCGATCGCAGCAACGCTCTTGGTGCTGTCGGTCTGCTCGGCTGAGGATTGAGCAAGCGGCGCGGCCTGCGCGAACCAATGGCTGTGGCCGAATGTCAGCGCGAGCTGCACCAGCATCGCGAACAACGCGAGCCGGGCGCCGTGCCTGCTATTCGACCGGAACCACTTCATCTGGAAACGCCACCCCCACACCGGGGCGTCAATCCCAGGACGCCGCGATGTTATAGTATAACATCGCCCGATCGGGCGGTGGATGTCAACGGCAGCGGGATTGGCGCATGCAGTCCGCCCAGCCGATGTGTCGTTCGGGCAACTAGCGGCCCTCGCGCACCCAGGTCGCCGCAAACGCGCCGAGCAGCAGCAGAAGACCGATCAGGCCGGAGAAGATCGGCAGCACGCCGACGCCCTTGACCACGCTGGCATCGCGCATCCGCACGCCCATCCAGCCGTCGCCGTGGAACATGCCGACCGAGCGCACCGGCAGGATGCGCGGCAGCTCGACGCTCAAGCCAGCGGCCACCCGCACGGCATCGCCGCCCGTCGCCTGTGTCAGCGGCTTCAACGTATCGACCGTGGAGGTGACTTCCGAAAACTCCTTCGGATTGGTCGGGCCGACATTGATCAGCGCCTTCAGCGTGCCGTCGGTGGCCTGCCACAGGCCGAGCTCGTTGGCCGGCAGGCGCGCGCGCCACTCGCCGGGATCGCCGGCGGAGAGCGTCAGATCCTGCGACACGCCCGACGGCGAGGTCACGCTGACGGGCTGGACGCTGTCCGCCATGGTCTGACGCACCACGACGAGGTCCTTGCCCTGCACCTGGAGGCGCAGCGCTTCTTCGTCGAGATCAGGCTGCTTCATCAGCCAGTGCGACATCCGCCGGAGCAGGTCGAGATGCGGGCCGCCGCCCTCATAGCCGCGCGCCCACAGCCAGATGTGATCGGACAACAGGAGCGCGACGCGGCCCTCGCCGAAGCGCGACAGGAACAGCAGCGGCTTGCCGTCGACGCCGGTCATGACGGGCGGGTTGACCGCATTGCGGGTATCGACGGTGCGGAAGAACCGGCTCCAGCGCGGCGGCTCGCTGGCGGAGCCTTCCAGCCCGCGCGTGACGGGATGACGTTTGCCGATGTCGGACAGATGCGCATAGAACGGCTTCTCGGTGACGCCGACGGGTTCGGCCGGCAGCACCGAATCGAGCGGCGTGCGCCAGATGCTGCTGTTCGAGGCGTAGTCGGGGCCGGCCGAGACCAGCACAGCGCCGCCTGCGCGCACATAGCGCGCCATGTTCTCGAAATAAGGGATCGGCAGCACGCCCTGGCGGGCATAGCGGTCGAAGATGATCAGCTGGAATTCGTTGATCTTCTGCTGGAACAGCTCGCGGGTCGGAAACGCGATCAGCGACAATTCGTTGATCGGCGTGCCGTCCTGCTTCTCCGGCGGGCGCAGAATGGTGAAATGGACGAGGTCGACGCTGGCGTCGGACTTGAGCAGATTGCGCCAGGTGCGCTCGCCCGAATGCGGCTCGCCCGACACCAGCAGCACGCGCAGCTTGTCGCGCACGCCGTCGATGGCCACCACGGCGCGGTTGTTCACCGGCGTCAATTCGCGCTCGAGCGGCGAAGCCTCGATCTCGACGATGTTCGGCCCGGCATGCTTGATGTCGACGTCGACGCTCGCGGCCTGGCCGCTCGACAGCGTGCGCTCGTTGATGACCTCGCCGTCGCGGCGGACCGTGACCCTGGCACGCTCGCCGGTGACACCCTGGTCGTCGAGGCGGTAGGAGATGGTCTGGGCCTGCCCGACGATGCCGAAGCGCGGTGCGGCGGTGATCGCGATGCGGCGGTCGCGCTCGTCCTTCTGGCCGGTGACCAGCGCGTGCACCGGCGCCTGGAAGCCGAGCGCTGTGGCGTTCGCCGGAATATCGTGGACGCGGCCGTCGGTGATCAGGAACGCGCCGGCGACGCGGTCGACCGGGACGTCCGCCAAGGCCGAAGCCAGTGCGCCGAACAGTTTCGTGCCGTCGGTCTCGCCGTCGGCCTGTCCGGCATCGACGACGCGGACCTCGAGGCCCTTGATCTTCTTCAGGCTGTCGACCAGCGCCTCCTGCGCTTGCGCAGCTTCACGATTGCGGCTGCCGAAGTTCTGGCTCGGGCTCTTGTCGACGACGATGGCGGCGACCGAGGTGAGCGGATCGCGGTCCTCGCGTGTAAAGGAGGGATTGGCGAGCGCCAGCAGGAACAGCGCCAGCGCGGCCACGCGCACTGCGGCGCCGCGCGCACGCGCCAGCAGCAACACAAGCGCAATGACGACGATCGCGGCAAGCGCGAGCCACAGCACGATCGAGGGGACAAGCGGCGTGAACGCGATGCCGTAGTTCATGAGATGAGCCTATCAACGTCATTCCGGGGCGATGCGCAGCATCGAACCCGGAATCTCGAGATTCCGGGTTCGGCTCTTCGAGCCGCCCCGGAATGACGGAGTGTGTGAATCAAGCGCAACACCCGCATCATTGCCCCAGCCGTTCGATCAGCGCCGGAGCGTGCACCTGGTCGGCCTTGTAGTTGCCGGTCAGCGTGTACATCACGATGTTGGCGCCGGCGCGGTAGGCGAATTCGCGCTGGCGGGGGTCGCCGCCGGTCACCGGCAGCATGGCCTGTCCGTCGGGCCGCACCGCCCAGGCGCCGGCCAGGTCGTTCGAGGTGATGATGATCGGCGAGACGCCGTCGCCGCCGCGCGCCGGCCGCTGCGCGCTCTCATCGTCCTCTTCGCGCGGCAAGGTCTCGACCCAGGTCTGGCCGGCGGTGAAGCGGCCCGGGAAGTCGCGCAGCAGGTAGAAGGTCTTGGTCAGCACGTGCTCGCGCGGCACGGGCTCGAGCTCGGGCACGTCGAGCGAGGACAGGATCTCGCGCAGCGTCTGCATGGCCGGGGTCTGCGCCGCGCCGTTCGCGCCGGGCGGTGCCTCGATCGCATCGCGGGTGTCGAACAGCACGGTGCCGCCCTGCTTCATGTAGGCGTCGATCTTGTTGATGGCGTCCTGTGGCGGCTTCGGCGCGCCCGGCACGATCGGCCAGTAGATCAGCGGGAAGAAGGCGAGCTCGTCGCGCGCGGGATCGACGCCGACGGGATCGCCGGCCTCGAGCGCAGTGCGCTGGGCCAGGAACAGCGTCAGCCCGTTCATCCCGGCCTTGACGATGGAATCGACGTCGGCATTGCCTGTCACGACATAGGCGAGGCGGGTCTGCGATACCGACTTCATCGCGAACTCGTCCGTGACGCCGTCGGCGCGCGACGGCGCCGGCGAGAGCGCCGCGAATCCCGCGAGCAGGGCGAGCACGATCGTCGCGGGCGCAGCGCGACGGCGCAGCAGCGCGGCAATCCCGCCGCCGAGCACCGCGACGATGATGGCGTCGATCAGGAACAGCGCGAGCGCCGTCGACAGCAGCCAGCCGCGCAGGTCGCGCGGCTCGGCATTGGTGTAGGTGGCGTGCCGGGCGCGCAGGCTCGCGGTGTTCAGTGCGGCGATGCGGTCGGCGCTGGCAAGCGTGTTCACGGCGAGCGGTCCTTCTGCCGGACCGTAGAAGCCGGGCGGATGATCTGATGTGGCGCGGTCGCGATAGTCCGCGGGCAGCGGCTTGGCAGTCGCGGGCGGCGGACCGAACGCGCCAAATCCGTCGAGGATGTGCAGCGGCGCCACCGTCTCAGTGGTCGCTTCGCTGGCAACGCCGGCGCCGGGCTTCGCCGTATAGCCGGACATGTCGACGACCCGCCGCAGCATTTCGACGAAGGTGCCCGACATCGGCAGATCCGACCAGCGCATGTCGGCGCTGACGTGGAACAGGCTGACGAGGCCCTTGCCGCGATGCTCGCCGGTGACGAGCGGCGTGCCGTCTTCCAGCGAGGCCCAGCTCTTGGTGGCGAGCACGGCGTCGGGCTCGGCCAGCACCTGGCGGCTCACGGTGACGTCCTTGGGGACCGCGACGCCGGCAAACGGGCCGTCGCCCGCGAAAGAGGCGAGATGCTGCGGCTTCTCCCAGGTCAGGCTGCCGCCGAGCGTGCGGCCGCCCTTGCGCAGCTTGACCGGCACGAGGTCGTCCTCCGCCTGTGCCAGCCGGGGCCCAGCGAACCGCACCAGCACGCCGCCCTGGTCGACCCAGGCATTGAGGCGTTCGCGCAGCTCGGGGGCGATGGTGCCGACATCGGCGAGGATGATCATCGGCAGCTTCTGGTCCAGAAACTGCGTGATGCCCTGCTGCGGCGAGCCCTTGTCGGCGAGCCTGACGTCGGCGAACGGCGCCAGCGCGCGGGTGAGATAGAAGGTCGGCGCCAGCAGCGGCTGCGCGGTCTCGCTGGTCGCGCCCGAGACGATGCCGATGGCGCGGCGGCGCCAGCGCTTGTCGAGCAGCTGCACCGCGCCGGCCGAGCGTTCGCCGGAGATCTCGAGCCGCGTGATGTCGTTGCGCAGCTCGACCGGCAGGTCGAACGCCGCTTCGGTTTCCTTGTCCTGCGGACCGAACGAATAGCGCGCTTCGCCGATCGGGGATGCCTTCTGGTCCAGCGCGCGCACCGTGCCGACCGCAATCCCGCCATCGGTGCGCAGCACCTTCACCGTCATCTTCGCCGCGGCGTTCTCCGCGGCGACCAGGGCCAGCGGCGAGGAGGCGCCGCCTTCGAACACGGTCAGGCTGCGATCGCCGATGGTCTTGCCGAGGCCGGCCACGAAGTCCTCGCCGCGGCCGGTGTCGACGCCGTCGGAGAGCCAGGCGATCTCGCAGTCGCCGGTGACCTTGAGGAAACGGTCGACCGCGGCCAGCGTCTCGACGCGGTCGATCGAATAGGGCTTTGGCGCGAGCTGGCGCAGCGCGACGCGCGCCGCCCCCGCCGGCATCAGGGTGATGTCGCGGTTCGGCTCGGACAGCGGCACCAGCGCGATGCCGCGGCCGTCATTGTCGGCATTGGCGATCAGCTCGTCCGCGGTTCTGATCCTGACGTCCCAGTGCGATGCGGCGCTCCAGCCGTCGTCGAACATGATCATCAGCGGCGCCTTGCTGCCGGCGAGGCCCGTTTGCGGATTCCAGATCGGGCCGGCGGCGGCGAAGATCACCAGCGCGGCGGCGAGCAGGCGGAGGGCGGTCAGCCACCACGGCGTCCGCGAGGGCGTCTCTTCCCGCGGCGTGATGTCGAACAACAGCCGCGTCGGTGGAAACTCGATGCGGCGCGGCCGCGGCGGCATCACGCGCAGCAGCCACCACAGCACGGGCAGGCTGATCAGGCCGATCAGGAGCAGCGGTTGCGTGAAGGCGAGCGGCAATCCCATCATGCGGCCGGCCCCGCCTTGATCGTCGTGGTGCGCACGCCCGACTTGCTCACCTGCATGCCGGCATGCAGGAACAGCAAGAGCTCGGCGGCGGAACGGTCGGTGGCGTGCGTCGTGAACAGCCAGTCGAGCTTGCCCGTCTCGGCGCGGATCTGGTCGCGGTGCAGCGCGAGGCGCGCGGTGTAGTCCTGCGCCCAGCTCTCGGCGCGGCCGGCGGTGATCACGCCAAAACCTTCCGGCTCGACGAACTCGACGCGGCCGGAATAGGGAAACGATTCCTCGGCGGGATCGACGACCTGCACCATCGTGCCATGGGCGCCCGAGCCGGAGAGGCCGGCGAGCGTCGTCCTGATCTCGGAGATCGGCGACCAGAAATCCGACAGCACGATGATCTCGGCCAGCGCGGCCGGAACGAAGGACGGCGGCAGGCTGAGGCGGTCGGCATCGTCATGCAGCATCGCCTGCGCCATCTTGTCGATGACGCTGCGGCTTGCGGTCGGTGCCATCAGTCCGGGAATGCCGACGCGCTCGCCGCCGGCGACGAGCAGCTCGGCCAGCGCGAAGGCGACGATCAGCGTCCGCTCGAGCTTGGACTCGCGCGCGGTCTTGGAGGCGAACGCCATCGAGGGCGAGCGGTCCGGCCAGATCCAGACCGTGTGCGAGGCTTCCCATTCCAGCTCGCGCACGTAGAGATGGTCGTCGCGCGCCGAGCGGCGCCAGTCGACGTTCTGTGCCGGTTCGCCCGAGACGAAGCGGCGGTACTGCCAGAAATTTTCGCCGGAGCCGGCGCGGCGCCGTCCATGCAGGCCGTGGATGACGTTGGCGGCGATGCGGCGGGCCTCGAGCACCAGGCGCGGCAACGAAGCGGCGAGCGTGCGGCTTTCGCCATCGGCACGTCGGATCGCCAGTATCTCCTTCGCTGCCCGCCCGTTCTCTGCTGCCATCAACCGATCCGTGTCTTCAATTGCCGGATAACGTCCGGAATCGTGCGGCCTTCGGCGCGCGCCTGGAAGGTCAGCGCCATGCGGTGCTTCAGCACGGGCTCGGCAAGGTCGAGCACGTCGTCGATCGAGGGCGCCAGGCGCCCGTCGATCAGCGCACGCGCGCGCACCGCCAGCATCAGCGATTGGCTGGCGCGCGGGCCGGGGCCCCAGGCAATGAACTTGCCGGCTTCGCCGGCGTCCGGACCCGGGCGGGCCGAGCGCACCAGCGACAGGATCGCCTCCACCACGGAATCGCCGACCGGCAGGCGCCGGATCAGCCGCTGCGCGGTGATCAGCGCATCGGGCGTCATCGCGCCCTTGGCCAGCGTCTCCTCCGCGCCCGTGGTCTCGAACAGGATGCGGCGCTCGGCATCGCGGTCGGGATAGTCGACGTCGATCTCCATCAGGAAGCGGTCGAGCTGCGCCTCGGGCAGCGGATAGGTGCCTTCCTGCTCCAGCGGGTTTTGCGTCGCGAGCACGTGGAAAGGCTTCGGCAGATCATGGCGCGCACCGGCAACGGTGATGTGCTGCTCCTGCATCGCCTGCAACAGCGCCGATTGCGTGCGCGGTGAGGCGCGGTTGATCTCGTCGGCCATCAGGAGCTGCGCGAACACCGGACCGGCAATGAAGCGGAAGGCGCGCCTTCCCGCGGTGCTCTCGTCCAGCACTTCGGCGCCGAGAATGTCCGAGGGCATCAGATCGGGCGTGAACTGGATGCGCTTGGCGTCGAGACCGAGCGTGACGCCGAGCGTCTCGACCAGCTTGGTCTTGGCAAGGCCCGGCACGCCGATCAGGAGCGCATGGCCGCCGGAGAGGATGGTGACCAGCGTGTTCTCGATCACGCGATCCTGACCGAAGATGACGGAGGCGATCGCGTCCTTGGCCGCGCGAACCTGGCTCGACACCTGCTCGGCCGAACGGACGATCCCGTCCTCGAGTTTCTCGACACTCTCCGCCATTCGCTTGCTCCTTCAGCCTGCCACGCGGCTTGCTTGCATCGTGAGCCTGTCGCGTCAGGTCATCACGCCAGATCATCACGCCAGATCATGGGCCCCATGCTAGACTTGCAGGAAGGCCATGTATTCGTTGAATTAACCTATCCCCACCTTATCGGCTTCGGGGTATGTACGGCATCACGAAGTGGCGACCTCCACACCGGACTAATCCGGGTGGAACCGAGCGCCAATCGACAACGTAGACCTGCACCAATCGTGCCAAATGACAAAGTCAGGGCAAACCATGGCGAACCAAGGGCAGAGCGCCGATCGCGGTCTTGAAGGGCTGACTGCCGCCGCCAAAGGCGCTGCCAATGCCGAAGGCGCCAAGAAGGGCCTCCCTCCGGTCCATCTGTGGAATCCGCCGTTTTGCGGCGATCTCGACATCCGAATCGCCTCCGATGGTACTTGGTTCTATCTGGGCACGCCAATCGGGCGTCTTGCCTTGGTGCGGCTGTTCTCGACCATTCTCAAGCGCGAGGGCGACAAGCATTTCCTGGTCACGCCAGTGGAGAAGGTCGGCATCCGCGTCGATGATGCGCCGTTCATGGCGGTCGAGATGCAGAAGGACGGCGAGGACAGCCATCGCGTGCTGCGCTTCCGCACCAATGTCGACGACTGGGTCACCTGCGATGCCGCGCACCGGCTGCGCTTCGAGCAGGCGGCGGACGGCGGACTGACGCCCTATCTGCATGTTCGCGCCGACCTCTGGGCCAAGGTCACGCGCGCGCTCTATTACGATCTGGTTGACATGGGCGAGGAGCGGATGGTCGATGGCCAGCCGATGTTCGGTGTCGAGTCGGCCGGCGAATTCTTCGCCATGGCCGATGCGGAGCAGGTGAGGGCGGCGCTTTGAACTTGAACAACCCTATCCTGACGAACGAGCCCGTCGCGCTTGGCGCTGCGGATTTCTTCGCCCGCTCCCGGGCGAGGCTCGGATTCGACGTGCCGCCCGGCCTCTACGATCCCAACATCATCCCCGCCTCGGGCGATCCCGGCACCGACAAGATGCTCGAGATCATCGCGCGCGAGCAGCCGGTGCGCCCGGCAGCGGTCCTGATCGCGGTGGTCGATCATCCCGAGCCCACCATCCTCCTGACGCAGCGCTCGGCGCATCTCAACGACCATGCCGGCCAGATCGCCTTTCCCGGCGGCAAGATCGACGCCACCGATGCCTCGCCGCTGGATGCGGCGCTGCGCGAGGCCGAGGAGGAGGTCGGGCTGTCGCGCGACTTCGTCGAGCCGCTCGGCTATCTCGATCTCTACGGCACCGCCTTCGGCTTCCGCATCCTGCCGACGGTCGCGAAGGTCAGGCCGGGCTTTTCGCTCAGCATCAACCATTCCGAGGTTGATGATGCGTTCGAGGTGCCGCTATCCTTCCTGATGAATCCGGTGAACCACCAGGTGCACAGCAAGGAATTCCGCGGCACGCCGCGGTCCTATTACGCGATGCCGTTTGCGGAACGCTACATCTGGGGTGCGACGGCCGGAATGCTGCGTGTGCTGTATGAGCGGATCTATTCATCATGATCCGGACGGTTCTGACCGAGATCGGAATCTTCCTCATCCCGTTTGCCGTCTATGCGCTGTTCCTCGCCGCCACGCGCTCCGGCCTGTTCGCGCGCTCGTCCTGGCCGGTCGCGATCGTCGCGCGCCTTGCGCTGGCGGCGATCGTGCTGGTCATCGCCGGCCTGATCGGGCTTGCGCATTTCTCCGGCGCGCCGCCGGATTCGACCTACGTCCCCGCCCATATCGAGAACGGCAAGCTCGTGCCGGGTGTGGAAAAATAGGGGCCGGCCCATGAGCGCGGAGCCTTTACTCGCCGATGCGCCCTGGCTGACCGCAGGCGGGACCGCGCGTGTCCTGGCGCTGCTCGGCACCGATGGCGAGGAGGCGCGGGTGGTCGGCGGCGCCGTGCGCAACGCGCTGCTCGGTCTTGCGCCGGGCGACATCGACATCGCGACCACGGCGTTGCCGGACGAGGTGATGCGGCGTGCCAAGGCTGCCGGCATCAAGAGCGTGCCGACCGGCATCGACCACGGCACCGTCACGCTGGTGATCGATGCCCACCCCTATGAAGTCACGACGCTGCGCGAGGACACCGAGACCTTCGGCCGCAAGGCCAAGGTCGCGTTCGGCCGCGACTGGGTGAAGGATGCCGAGCGGCGCGACTTCACCATGAATGGCCTGTCGGTCGATGCGCGCGGCGTCGTCTACGATTATGTCGGCGGCATCGCTGATGCCAAAGCGCGGCGCGTGCGCTTCATCGGCAATCCCGACCAGCGCATCGCCGAGGATTATCTGCGCATCCTGCGCTTCTTCCGCATCCACGCCGCCTTCGGCGCCGGCGAGCCCGACCGCGACGGCTATCTCGCCTGCATCCGGGGACGCGCGGGCCTGGCGAACCTGTCGGCCGAGCGCGTGCGCATGGAGATGCTCAAGCTGCTGGTGGCCGGCGGCGCCTCCGCGGCAGCGCTCGGCATGGCCGAGGGCGGATTGCTGCAAACGCTGATCGGCGGCGTCGTCTATACGGGCCCCCTGGAGGCGATGATCGCGATCGAGCGCGAGCTCGGCCTTTCCGCCAGCAGCACGCGGCGCCTCGCCGCGCTCTCGGTCGCCGTCACCGAAGACGCCAAGCGCCTCGCCTTGCGCCTGCGGCTCTCCAATGCCGAGGCCAAGGCGCTGGATTCGATGGGGCACCGCTGGTGGCGCTTCGCCACCAAGGACGAAGCCAATGCACGGCGCTTGCTGTACCGGCTCGGGCCCGAGCGCTATCACGATCGCGTATTGCTGGGCTGGGCCCGCGCTGCCGCTGACGTGCAGTCGCCGCGCTGGCGCGCGCTCGCCGAGTTGCCGCAGCGCTGGACTGCGCCGAAATTTCCGCTGAAGGCCGCCGACTTCATTGCGCGCGGCCTCGCCGAAGGACCCGCGCTCGGACATGTGTTGACGCTCGCCGAGGACGCTTGGCTCGCGGCGGATTTCCCATTAGAGGAAGCCGCACTCGCTGCCATCGCCGATCAAGCCGTCGCCCGCGTCAAGCGCGACCAGAAGGATTGACCATCTTCTCAGGCTTCGCCGATATCTCGCTTCTGCAGCTTCTGCTGGTCGCAGCGATGGCGTTGTTTGCTTCCATCATCGGCGGTCTCGCCGGCTACGGCACCGGCGCGCTGATGCCCTTGGTGCTGGTGCCGATGGTCGGTGCCGAGCCCGTCGTGCCGATCATCGCGATCTCCGCGATGCTGACCAATGCGAGCCGCGCGCTTGCCTATGTCCGCTATGCCGACCGCCGCCGGGTGCTGATCGTGCTGGCCTGCGCAGCGCTCACCACCGCGCTCGGCGCCTATGGCTACACCCGCCTCACCAATGCCGGCGCCGCGCTGGTGATCGGCACCATGCTGATCGTGAGCGTGCCGCTGCGCCGCGTGCTCCGCCGCCGCGCAGTGAAGATCGGCGACACCGGCCTTGCCGCCGGCTCGGTAGGCTACGGTGTCCTGGTCGGCGGCACCTCGGGCTCCGGCGTGATCTTGCTCTCGCTGTTGATGGCCGCAGGGCTCGAAGGCGCCGCCGTGATCGCGACCGATGCGATGATCTCGCTCGGCACCGGCCTCATCAAGATCTCGGTGTTCGGCCTCGCCGGCGCCGTCACCGCGCAAGTGCTCGCCTTGGCGCTGCTGATCGGCGGCATGGCCGTGCCCGGCGCGTTCCTCGCAAAGGCCTTCGTCGAACGGATGCCGGTGCATATTCACACCGCGATCCTCGATGCCGCCGTGATCACCGGGGGACTGGTGATGATCGCGGCGGCGGCGAGGCAGCTCATGGCGTAGACGACGCCGGCTGAAATGGCGTTCTTGGCGTCTTAGGAGCAATTGACGTCGCGACAATCTGAGCTGCGTCGCGTCAGGCGAACTTCGCGCGCTACGCTGTGTTCCCGATGCTACAGCCGCAATGCAAGATCACCTCTATAACTCGGCTCAAGCGGACGGCCGGTCATCGGCGGTTTGACGAGTGCTCACGCGGCAAGGCGCCGCCTTGTCACGCGCACAACGTTGAGGGAAGTTATGAAGTCCATCGTCTCTGCTGCCCTTCTGGCCTCGGCTCTGTGTCTGTCCCAGGGCGCCGTCGCGGCCGACCTCGGCAGGGCTTACACCAAGGCGCCGCCCGCGCCGGTCGCATTCAGCTGGACCGGATTTTATGCCGGCGTGCATGGCGGTTATGGCTGGAGCGATCCGACCGCGACCTTCGATCCGGGCGCGCTCGCAACCGGGACGGTCCCCGGCTATGTCGTCACGGGTGGCACCGGGCCGTTCTCCCTGGATGTGAGTCCCAAGGGTGGATTCGGCGGCGGCCAAATCGGCTATAACTGGCAGTCCGGCACGTTTGTGTACGGTCTGGAGGCGGATGTCAGCGGCGCAGCCATCAAGGAGACGGCGAGCCGCCCCTTCAGCGTCACTGGAACGATCGGCGGCGACAATGGCGCCTTCACCGGCGTATTCTATCTCAGGCAGGAAATCGATGTCTTCGGCACGGTCCGCGGACGTCTCGGATACGCGGCGAACAATCTCTTGATCTACGGTACCGGTGGCTTCGCCTGGGGCCACGTCAAGAACAGCATCTTCACCTCCAATCTCGCCACGCCGAATATTGCCAATTTCAACGGCTTCTTCCCGGCCCTGACGCGAAGCGCGTCCTCGTCGGAGGTCCAGGTGGGTTTCTCCGCGGGTGGCGGCCTTGAATGGGCTTTCGACCCGCGCTGGACGCTCAAGGCCGAGTACATCTACATCAATCTCGGAAAGTCGAACGGCAATGCTCTTGCGTTCCCCGGGGCGTCCTTCACGGACACCGAGGTTGAGCTTCATACCGCCAAGGCCGGCATCAACTATCGGTTCTGATCCGACCGACATCAGCTCGTAGCAAGGATGGTTTTGCTTGCGAAACTCATCGCTTGAGTTGCTGTGACATCCAGCGATGATGTCCGCTATCGCTCCGTCTTGGCAGGGAAGCGGACATCGAGCGAGCCGGAGCCGAGCGCTCGGCTCTCAGGAGAATGCAGCTCGTAAGGATGGGCAGAGGTCGTAGGATGGGTAGAGCGCCAGCGAAACCCATCGACTTCGCCGCCTGAGGCGGGGCCCGATGGGTTTCGCAGGGGCTCTAACCATCCTACCCGCGGGTCGCCTAGATCCACATTCTACCGCGACGCAGTCGCGTGCTCCCAGACTGGGGCGTGCTATCCCTTCCAGGAGGGTAGCCGGTCACCATATTCGGCTGGAAGTCGTCACCTGAGGAAACGCGATGAAAGCACCCGCAAATCTCGCCGAGAAGCTCGCAACGTTCACCGATCGCTTCTCTCCGCGCACGGTCGCGACCTATAACGACAACGACATCATGGTGGCCAAGCTCGAAGGGCCATTTCATTGGCACAAGCACGAGGACACGGACGACTTCTTTCTCGTGCTCAGCGGGACGCTCGACATCGAGTTGCGGGACCGCACGGTCACCCTCAACCCCGGCGAGGTTTTTGTCGTGCCGAAGGGCGTTGAGCACCGGCCGGTGGCGCATGGGGAAGTGCACATCCTCTTGATCGAACCGACGGGGACACCGAATTCGGGAGACAAAGCCACGGCGGCGCCTCGTATCCTCGTCTGATCAACCCGCGCCCGTCATCAGGGCAAGAGCGCGGCTCTCACGAGAATGCGGTCCGAGAAGTGCCTACTCCTCGTCATCATCTTCGTCTTCGTCGTCCTCGTCGTCCTCTTCCACCTGCACGAGCACGGCGAGCGGCAGCGTCTCGCGGAACAGGTCGCCTTCCATGCCCATCCACAGGCACAGCACCTCGTTGTCCTTCACCTCCGCGACGGTCAGCGGCTGACCGCCGGATTTCAGCATCACGACATCGCCGGCCTTCAGATCCATGGATTGTCCTTTCGGGTTGATCGACAGGGCCGACGCTAACAGGCCGTCATGACAGGCCGATCACGCCGGCTGCCGGTGCCGAAAAGTATCCGCCGGTGTCCTCGCGGTACGCCTCAGCTGCGCTCGCTCGTAGCCGGCTGGTTCGGCAGGCACTGGTTGCTGAAATAGCCTATGGCATCGCGCGCGAAAGGAACATGGCAGAAGAAGCCGGTGGGACGGTATCGCACCCTGATGCGGTCCAGCTGCGCCATGGTCAGCGTCATGAACGCGTCCAGCCGGCGGGCCTGAAGCTGCAGCCTGTGCTCGTTGCTGTCGCGCGGCTTATCGAGCTTGCGATCATTGGGGCCGTCGTTGCCGGAGGCCGGAGCTTGCAACGCATTCGGCCCACCGCGGAGCACCTCGAAGCAATGGTGCATCACCAGGACGTGGTGCTTGGCGCTCCACCAGTTGATGGTCACGACCTTCTGCAACGCATCGATCTCGCCATCTGGCCGCCTGGCACAGAGGTTGACGTAGGACTTCAGCCCATTGGCCGTCGGGTCGTTGCACAATTCGTCGCTGGGGCGTCCGGGATCGGCGCCATTGTAGATCGCGCCTCGGAACTGAGGGAGATTGGCTTCTGAATCGCAATCGAAATTATACTTGGTGAGCAGCGTTGCCGTCAGGGGATCCTGGTCCAGCGTGTGCTCCGCGGCCGGATCGCGCCCGAGGTCGCTCGGCCAGTCGATGTAGATCTCCGCCTTGCGCGCGAAGATGGCGCCGTTCCGCCGCAGCGACGTGCGCGCCTTCCAATAGTCCGAGAGCGAGTCGAATGTCTTGGCGTCCACCGGGATGAAAGCGGGGGTTGCCTGCGCCTTCAGCGAGCCGAACTGCTCGCGCAGCATGGTCTCCTGCTGGATCTGCACGTCGGCGAAGGCATTGGAGATCTCGAGGAAGGTGTCTGTCGCCTTCTGCATGTCCGCCTTGGCCTGCTCGCCGACCTTCTGCTCATAGGAATTCAGATACTGGAAATATCCGCCCAGGAAGCCGGTCAGCAGGGTCACGGCCGTCAGTCCCTTGGTGACCGAGAGGCGGCTGTCCCAGGATTGAATTCTCTGCCAAAAGCCCGGCTCGCTTTCGGCCTGCGTGCGCGCTGCTTGGTCCGGAAGGTCCTGCTTCATTGTCGCCTCCAACTCACCACGCCCCGTGGCACGAGGCTACCGCAATCCCGGATTGCGGCTTGTGAAGCATTTCACTTCAAGTGAGGCAGGCGGGCTGCCGGATGTCGGGCGTCGGCAGCTCGTCGAGCGAGCGAGGAGGGTGTCTGGACCACCTCCCACGCGATGCGTCCGCGCGGAACGTCGCCTTGAATTCGCGGTTGGCATGACCTAGTTTTTCGACGTGCTGCACGGTGTCCTCCACCATCTTCGTCAACTCGCCAGAACGGCCATGTTCGTGGCGATATCTGCGTTCGTGCTTCAGGTCTCCCTGATTTCGGTCTCGCAGGTGAAGGCGGCTGTCGGCGACATGCCGATGCCGTCCGTCATGCTCAGCGGTTCCCTGCATTTCCACGATCAGCTGGCAGGCCACGTGCATTCCCATGCCGGTGACGACGCCGAAGGCCACGTCCATGACGGGCCGGATCACGACGACGACGGCGCTCCAGGCGTGGCCTGGGACATGTTTGGCACCTCGATCGCCTCAGCGCAGGTCATTCACCTGCTCAGTTCCTTCGAAGTGCTCGGCGCCATGGACCTGCCGCTCGCGCGGGCCATTGTCGGGGTGCGCCCCGAGGGACTCGTCCGGCCACCAAGTACCTTCAGCATCGCGTAGTCCCGGCGGCGTTTCGGCCGCCGCCTTTTCGCATGTCTGAAGGATCTTTCGATGTTCATGAATCAGCGCTGCCCGAAAGGGCGGCTCACAAGTCTTGGGCTGGCCGGCGCTGTCTGGTTGGCGAGCCTGTTCTTGGGTGTCTCGGGGGCCTTTGCCCATGAAGGGCACGATCACGGCGACGCCGAGAAGACGGCGGTCGTGTCCTCGGCATATCCAAGACTTGCCGCGCGCTCCGAGCTCTACGAAGTCGTCGGCATCCTGAAAGACGGCAAGCTGTCGATCTTCGTTGATGATGCAGTGACGAACGAGCCGGTTTCGGACGCCGCCTTGCAAGTCACGATCGGCGATTCCGCCCCGATCGACGCATCAAGCCGGGAGGATGGCGTCTACACCGCTCCAATTCCGAACGGCATACCGCCCGGATCGGTCGAGGTGAACTTCTCGATCAGCGCCGGCAGGGGAAATGATCTGCTGGTCGATTCGTTCACACCGCGTGCAGAGGTTCGGCCCGCGGCGCAGAAGCACGAGCACGGCTGGCTGCTCTCGAACCGAGCGGCCATCGCGGCCTCCATGCTCGCCGCCTTGGGGTTCGGCCTTCTCTTCGCCTATTGGAAGCGGCGTGGCCGCGGCATGGCGGCCTCCATGTCCGCCGTGGTGGCAGGGGCCTTCGTCATTCTCGCGGCCATCATGTTCGGCGAGGGCCGGACGAATGCAACGCAACCAAATCCGCCGGATGCTCCCGCATTGAGCGATGCCCCGCGGCGCCTGCAAGACGGCACCGTCTTCGCGGCCAAGCCGACGCAGCGTCTGCTCGAGGTACGCTCTGCTGCAGCCGAGCCGCAGACGATTCATCCCGCCGTCACCCTGATCGGCCGTGTCATGGCCGACCCCAACCGCAGCAGCATCGTGCAGAGCATCTACGGGGGCCGCGTGGTTCCGGTCGATGACGGCATCCCTCGCATTGGGCAAACCGTCCGCAAGGGCGATCTGCTCATTCGGATCGAGCCGCATCTGCCGATCGCTGATCGCACGACGATCCTCGAGAAGGTCGGCGAGATCGAGCAACTGGTGGCGGTCACGGAGAACAAGCTGCGGCGTCTCCGGCCGCTGGCCGAACGCGGCGCGGTGCCGCAAGGCCAGGTGAATGACCTCGAAAGCGAATTAGAGGGCCTGCGGGCGCGCCGCGAAACCGTTCGCAATTCCCGCACCGGGTTCGAGGAGCTGCGGGCATCGACCGACGGCATCATCACGTCATCCAGGGTCGCGCCGGGCCAGGTCATACAGCCGCAAGACGTGCTGTTTCAGATCGCGGACCCCCGCAGCCTTTGGGTCGAGGCGCTCGCCTATGACGAAATAGGCTTGAAGCAACCCGAAGCCGCAACGGCAATGGCCCCGAACGGGCAGCAGATTGCGCTGAGCTTCGTCGGAACGAGCCGGGCGCTGCGCCAGCATGCGTCCGTCGTTCAGTTCGCCATTCCCGAGCCACCGGCAGGTCTCAACATCGGTCAGCCGTTGAATGTGATGGTCCAGACCGGAGCGCCCGTGTCCGGCCTGGTCGTGCCGCGCAATGCCGTCGTTCGAAGCGGCAACGGCGAGGATATCGTCTGGCTGCACACCGGGCCCGAGCGCTTCGAGCCCCGGCCGGTTCGCGTGGTGCCGGTGGACGCAGCCCGCGTCATCGTGGCCGCCGGTGTCAACGAAGGCGAACACATCGTCGTTCGCGGCACCGACCTCATCAACCAGATCCGGTAGCCGACCATGTTCAAGCTCATTGTCCAGACAAGCTTGCGCAATCGCCTGTTCGTGCTGGCGGTCGCCGCCGTTCTGGTCGGCTACGGCCTGTTCGTCCTGCCGAGCGTTTCGGTCGACGTCCTGCCGGACATCAACCGTCCGACCGTCAACATCTTGACCGAGGCAGAGGGATTGGCGCCCCAGGAGGTCGAGCAGCTGGTGACGTTCCCGATCGAGACGTCGATGAACGGCATGCCCGGTGTCATCCGCGTGCGCTCGGTCTCGGGCGTTGGTCTCTCGGTCGTCTATGTCGAGTTCGACTGGGGCGTCGAAATCTACCGCGCCCGGCAATTCGTCTCGGAGCGGCTGGCGCTGATCCGCGAGCAATTGCCGGCTTCGGCCAATCCCCAGATGGGCCCGGTGACCTCGATCATGGGCGAGATCATGCTGATCGCGCTGACGAGCGATGACACGGCTTCACCCATGGATGTGCGCGGGATCGCTGACTTCGTCGTCCGGCCGCAACTCCTCGCCATTCCCGGCGTCGCCCAGGTGATACCCATCGGCGGCGAGGTCCGCCAATACCGCGTGACGCCGAACGTCGCCACCATGCAGGCGCTCGGCGTCACCCACGATCAGATCGAGCAGGCGGTCGCAAGGTTCGGCACCAATAGCGGCGGCGGCTTCGTCGACCAGCATGGCCGCGAATATCTGATCCGCAATGTCGGTCTCACCAGGCGTATCGAGGACCTCCGCAACACCGTCGTCATCACCCGCGGAGAGCAGCCGATCCTGCTGAAACAGGTTGCCTCGGTGGACTTTGCCGCGCGGACCAAGCGCGGTGACGCCGGATATAACGGCAAGCCCGCCGTCATCGTCAGCGTCATGAAGCAGCCGGCTGCGGATACTGTGGCGTTGACGCGCAATGTCGAGTCCACGCTGAAGGACCTGCAACGCACCATGCGCGGCGGGATCAACGTCACCAACGTGCAGTTCCGGCAGGCCACCTTCATCGAGACGTCGATCGGCAATGTCGAGCGCGTCCTCGCCGAGGCCGCAATCGTCGTCGCAATGGTCCTGTTCGTCTTCCTGATGAACGGTCGCGCCGCGTTCGTTTCGCTGACCGCCATTCCAATATCGATCCTGG
Organism: Bradyrhizobium sp. CCBAU 11357; assembly: GCF_028128865.1. Taxonomy (NCBI): domain Bacteria; kingdom Pseudomonadati; phylum Pseudomonadota; class Alphaproteobacteria; order Hyphomicrobiales; family Nitrobacteraceae; genus Bradyrhizobium; species Bradyrhizobium sp. CCBAU 11357. Next base: position 25,175 of record NZ_LBJW01000093.1, read on the forward strand.
TGACGGTCCTGGTGTTTCGCGCCTTCGGCCTCACGATCAACACCATGACGCTGGGCGGCCTTGCCATCGCGATCGGCGAGCTGGTCGACGATGCCGTGGTGGACGTCGAAAACATCCTGCGGCGCTTGCGCGAGAACGCTGCGTCGGGCACGCCGCGTCCTGTCCTCGACGTGATCTCCGGCGCGAGCCAGGAGGTTCGTTCCAGTATCGTCTATGCAACGATGATCATCGTTCTCGTCTTCGTGCCGCTGTTCGCCCTTCCGGGAATCGAAGGGCGGCTGTTCACGCCGCTTGGCGTGGCCTATGTGGTCTCGATCCTCGCTTCGCTCTTGACCTCGATCACGGTGACGCCGGTGCTGTCCTACTATCTGCTTTCGGGACGAGCTCATTCAGGTGACCGCGAGAGCTTTGTCGTCACCAAGCTGAAGCAGGCCAATCGGCGGGTGCTCGGCTGGGCCTTCGAGCGGCAGGGCCTGGTGCTGGTCTTCGTCGCCGCTGCGGTCGCGGTGGCGGGCTATGCGGCGAGCCAGATGCCGCGCAGCTTTCTTCCTCCCTTCAACGAGGGGACGCTGGTCCTGTCGCTGCAGTACAATCCAGGCATTTCGCTCGCGGAATCGAACCGTCTTGGCCTATTGGCGGAGCAGTTGCTCGCAAAGGTGCCCGAGGTGAAGTCGGTCGGGCGCCGCACCGGCCGTGCCGAGCTCGATGAGCACGCCGAAGGTGTGCACTTCAGCGAGATCGATGTCGATCTCACACCGTCCAAGCGCCTGAAGGCGGACATCTATGCGAGCATCCGGGAAGCGCTGTCCGCGCTGCCGGCGTCGGTGGCCATCGGACAGCCGATCAGCCATCGCCTCGATCATCTCCAGTCGGGTATTCGTGCCCAGATCGTGCTCAAGATCTTCGGGCAGGATATCGAGATGTTGCGGCGGCTGTCCGAAACGGTGCGCCAGCGTCTGTCGACGATCCCGGGTCTGGTCGATCTCCAGGTCGAGAAGCAGGTGCTGATTCCGCAAGTGCGGGTTCAAATCGATCATGCCCGCGCCGCTCTTCACGGCCTGACGCCGGCTGCGGTCACCCAGGCACTCGACGCGCTGTCCAATGGCCGGAAGGTCTCCCAGATCGTCGACGGCAATCGCCGTTTCGATGTCGTGATGCGCCTGTCGGAGCAAGACCGTTCGACAACGGGACTGCACAATTTGCTCATCCCGACCGGCTCGGAGTTCGTCCCGCTGAGTGCTTTGGCCGACATCGTCGAGACAGACGGGCCGAACCAGATTCAGCGTGAGGGGACCCAGCGCAGGATCGTCGTCTACGGCAACGGGGACGGACGCCGCGACATCGCCGATATCGCTGCCGACATACAAAAGTCGGTTAGCGAGCTCGATTTTCCGCCAGGCTACACGACCAGCCTCGAAGGCGCGTTCCAGGCCCAGCAGGAGGCGTCCTGGCGCATCGGCATTCTGTCGCTGGCGTCGCTGGCGATGATCTTCGTCGTCCTCTACAGCCGCTACCGGTCGATCGCACTGGCGCTGATCATCATGGGAGGTATTCCGCTCGCCCTGATCGGCAGCGTCGCCGCGCTAGAGATCTCCGGGCAGCCCTTGTCGGTGGCCTCGATGATCGGCTTCATCACCCTGGCCGGCATCTCGGCGCGCAACGGGATCTTGAAGATCTCGCACTACATCAATCTCGCCATCCACGAAGGCGAGCGTTTGGGGGCCGGGCTGGTCATTCGAGGCAGCATGGAGCGCCTCAGTCCGGTTCTGATGACGGCGCTTTGCGCCGGATTGGCGCTCACGCCGCTCTTGATCGGCGCGGACGAGCCGGGCCGGGAAATCCTGCACCCCGTGGCCGCGACGATCTTCGGCGGCCTGCTCAGCGCCACGGTCCTCGACACAATCGTGACCCCGATTCTGTTTCTGATGTTCGGCAAGCAGCCGCTGCAGCGGCTGGTGGCCGGACACGCTGCAACGTTCACCCCCGCGGAAGCCTATTGATGCGCGCGGAAAACCAAAGAGGAGCCTGCAATGAGAACATATATCGGCCTCGCCATGACCGCTGTGATGGTCGCGACGCTGGATGTTGCCGCGGCGCAGACCAAGGGCAGCAACGGCGGCCCCGTCGTCAAATCGCAAGGGCATCCGATCGAATTCGTCAGCAAGGGGACGGACATCGTCTTTTACGTCGGCGACGACGATGGATCGCCGCTTTCGACGAAGGATATGCGCGGACGCGCAACGATTCAGGATGGCGGCAAGACGGTCACCGTTTCGCTTGCGCCGGCCAATCCCAACATGATGACGGGAAAGCTGCAGGCCGAGTTGTCGCCAAAGGCGATCGTGGTGTTCTCCGGCAGCTTGCACGGTCATTCGCTGACCGCGAGATACGCTGCGCAATGATGGGCGTGTGAAGGGCGAGCCGGGCGGCGGCGGAACGGATCGTCTGCCATGCCCATCGAGAGGCAGAGCGGCGCCTCCGCCTCTGCCCGCGGAAACCGTGAGCGGTCGAAGGCCGCTTACAAGCGCACCGCCGGAGATCGCAACGATGACATTATGCCCCTGTTTTGCCCGACGGATCAAACAGATTTCGTAAAATCCGTAAGCCCTTGATTTTGCAGCAGCCGGCTACTGTGCATGGGGTTGTTTTCGCAGTTCTTGTTTTGGGCCCTCGATCATGCCCGGTCGGGCAGCAGCTCACCGAGCGAGCGGATGATGCGGTCGGGCTTGACCGTCGAGCCCTCCGGCAGGCCCTCGCCATGCACGTCCATCCAGATCGCATAGATGCCGAGGCGCTGCGGCGTCACGACCTCCCATTCCAGATTGTCGCCGATCATCCAGGTATCTCCGGCGGTGACGCCGAGCGCCTGCATCGCGTGCAGATAGGCGCGCTCCTCGGGCTTGCCGAAGCCGTGCTCGCCTTCGATCTGGATGTGGTCGAAGCGATGCGCCAGCTCGAAGCGCTCGACCTTGGCGCGCTGCATGTCGGCGGCGCCGTTGGTGACCAGCGCGAGCTTGATGCCGAGCGCCTTGAACTGGTCGATCGCCTCGTGCGCGCCGGGAAAGATGAACATCTCCTCCTCGCGGTAGGCGGTGAAGCGGTCGGCGAGGCGAATGGCGAGGTCGTCGGGCAGGGCGCGGTGGCCTGCGGCCGCGAGCGCGGCGAAGCCGCCCTTCACCGTCAGGTGCCGCGCCTCGGCGAGCTTCATCCGCCACGCTGCTTCCGCATTGGCCCAGAAGTTTCGCGCGAATGCCAGCACCGCGGTTGCGACCATCGGCGGCGGCAGCGGGGCGAGTTCTTCGGCGAATTCGGCGGTGATCGTGTTCCAGGCGATCTCGGGCCGGCCATAGGCCGACAGGATGGTGTCGTCCATGTCGATCAGCATGGCGCGGGGCAGCGGCGGCAGCACGGCGTTCATGGCCACTTCACCTCCGGCGGCAGCGACGACAGGATCGAGTCCACATTGCCGCCGGTCTTCAGTCCGAAGATGGTGCCGCGGTCGTAGAGCAGGTTGAACTCGACATAGCGGCCGCGGCGGATCAGTTGCTCCTCGCGGTCCGCAGCCGTCCAGGCGCTTGCGAAGTTGCGCCGCACGATCTCGGGATAGACCTTCAGGAAGGCGCGGCCGACGTCCTGGGTGAAGGCGAGGTCGGCGTCCCAGTCGCCGCTGTCGTGCCAGTCGTAGAAGATGCCGCCGATGCCGCGCGCCTCTTTGCGGTGCGGCAGGTAGAAATACTCGTCGCACCACTTCTTGTACTTGTCGTAGTCGGCAACGCCGCTCGGCTGCGTGCAGGCCTCTCTCATCGCGGCGTGGAAGGCGATGCTGTCGGGATCGTCCTGCGTCCGCCTTCGCTCCAGCACCGGGGTCAGGTCGGCGCCGCCGCCGAACCAGGCCTTCGTGGTGACGACGAAGCGCGTGTTCATGTGCACGGCGGGGACGTTCGGATTGCGCATGTGCGCGATCAGCGAGATGCCGGAAGCCCAGAATTTTGGATCCTCCGCAGCGCCGGGGATCTGGGCCCGGAATTCGGGTGCGAACTCGCCGTGCACCGTCGAGCAATGCACGCCGACCTTCTCGAACAGCCGGCCGTGCATCATCGACATCACGCCGCCGCCGCCGGCCGCGCCAGAGTGGTCGGTGCGCTGCCAGGGCGTGCGCTTGAAGCGGCCGGCTTCGCCCGGATGGAGGCTTTGCGGTGCGTCGTCCTCGAGCCGCTCGAAGCTCGCGCAGATGTCGTCGCGCAGGGCTTCGAACCAGCCGCGGGCGCGGGCCTTGCGGTCTTCGATCGTCGTGTCGTCCATCTGCATTCCCGGTCGCTTACCACGTGGAGTGTGCCGTAGGGTGGGCAAAGGCGCCCTTGCGCCGTGCCCACGTCTCTTACCGTCATCTTGAATCGTGGGCACGCTCCGCTTTGCCCACCCTACAAAATCTGTTCCTATCTGATGCCGAGCGATTTGTGGGTCTGCACGCTGAGCCGCCATTGCGGATGGTGCAGGCAATAGTCGATCGCGCGCGCGGTGTTCTCGATGACTTCTGGCCCGTCCATCGGCTGCAGCGAGAAGCGTTCGAAGGCGAGATCCTCGAATGCGTCGGGCATCGCCAACGCCTGGGGATAGACCAGCTTCAGTTCGTGGCCGCGCCGCAGCACAAGCTCGCTGCCGCCCTTGGGGCTGACACAGATCCAGTCGAGCCCATCAGGAGCTGCGATCGTGCCGTTGGTCTCCACGCCGATCTCGAAGTCTCGTTCGTGCAGCGCGTCGATCAGCGCAGCGTCGACCTGGAGCAGCGGCTCGCCGCCGGTCAGCACCACGTAGCGGTTGGCGGCAGCCGCTGTCCATTGCGCGGCGATGGTGTCGGCGAGTTCCGCGGCCGAGCCGTAGCGGCCGCCGAGCGTGCCGTCGGTGCCGACGAAATCGGTGTCGCAGAATTTGCAGGTCGCATCCCCGCGATCGGCCTCGCGGCCGCTCCAGAGGTTGCAGCCGGCAAAGCGGCAGAACACCGACGCGCGCCCGGCGTGGGCGCCTTCGCCTTGCAGGGTCAGGAAGATTTCCTTGACCGCGTAACTCAAGCCTCTCTCCTCAATCTTTCAAACTTGCGGGTTCCGGGTCTGCCGCAGCGCCTCGCCGGCGGCCATGGCCACGCTCATGGCCACATTGAGCGACCGCAGCCCCGCGTTGATCGGGATCACCAGGCGCGCATCGGCGGCCTCGACGACCGCGTCGGTGACGCCGGCGCTCTCGCGCCCGAATAGCAGGATGTCCGAGCTCTGGTAATGAAAATCGCGGTAATCGGTGGCAGCCTTGGTGGTGAACAGCAGCAGCCGCTGGCCCTGACCTGCGCGCCAGTCCTCGAATGTCGCCCAGGAGACGTGGCGGGTCAGCCTGACATGGTCGAGGTAGTCCATTCCCGCCCGGCGGAACAGACGGTCGGACACGGGGAAGCCCGCGGGTTCGATGATATGGGCATCGAGCCCCAAGCAGGCACAGAGGCGAAGAATCGTGCCGGTGTTCTGGGGGATGTCAGGCTGGAAAAGCGCGATCTGCATGGGCGGCGGCGAGTTGGCTTGCGGGCGCAAAATGTCTCAATAAAACATCGCCCGCCCGGGAATTCGTGCATTGCACGCTCCCACGCCGTTAGCGGGCTTGCGCTCGCCCGGCAAGGGTGCCAATAGAACGATTCTGGACTGCTGTTTCACCCGTTTAGAGGTGAACAAGCCAAGTTCTGCCGCCGCGGGGGGCCGCGGGCGCCGGCAGCCTTTCCGGGGAGCTCGTGGGCGCCTCCTGGAGCGGTTCCACCGGTCGCATAAGAAGAAAGGGTTGGAATCGTGACGACAGCGTCTTCGGCGGACCATCCGACACGCCGTGATTTCTTATTCGTTGCAACGGGGGCAGCTGCAGCAGTAGGGGGCGCGGCCGCGCTCTGGCCCTTCATCTCCCAAATGAATCCGGATGCCTCGACCATCGCCGCCGGTGCGCCGATCGAGGTCGATCTCAGCCCGATCGCGGAAGGCCAGGACATCAAGGTGTTCTGGCGCGGCAAGCCGATCTACATCAGCCACCGCACCAAGAAGCAGATCGACGAAGCGCGCGCCGTCAACGTGGCGAGCCTGCCCGATCCGCAGTCCGACGAGGCCCGCGTCAAGTCTGGTCACGAGCAGTGGCTGGTCGTGATCGGCATCTGCACCCATCTCGGCTGTATCCCGATCGCTCATGAAGGCAGCTACGACGGGTTCTTCTGCCCCTGCCATGGTTCGCAGTACGATTCGTCCGGCCGCATCCGCCAGGGGCCTGCGCCCTCGAATCTGCCGGTGCCGCCGTACCAGTTCGTTTCCGACACCAAAATCCAGATCGGCTGAGCTTCGGATCTTCGTCCGAAGCTTCGCGCCGTCTCGTCGTACTATTTCCTCAGGATCGCATCATGAGCGGACCATCCGACTACCAGCCGAGCAATCCGGCCCTGCAATGGATCGAGCGGCGTCTGCCGATCTTTGGTCTCATCCACTCCTCCTTCGTCGCCTATCCCACCCCGCGCAACCTGAACTATTGGTGGACCTTCGGCGCCATCCTCTCCTTCATGCTCGGGATGCAGATCCTGACCGGCGTGATCCTGGCGATGCACTACACGCCGAACGCCGATCTCGCCTTCAAGTCGGTCGAGCTGATCGTCCGTGACGTGAACTACGGCTGGCTGCTGCGCAACATGCACGCGGTCGGCGCCTCGATGTTCTTCGTCGCCGTCTACGTCCACATGTTCCGCGGCCTGTACTACGGGTCGTACAAGGAGCCGCGCGAGGTGCTGTGGATCCTCGGCGTCATCATCTACCTCCTGATGATGGCGACCGGCTTCATGGGCTACGTGCTGCCGTGGGGCCAGATGAGCTTCTGGGGCGCTACCGTCATCACCAACCTGTTCTCCGCCATTCCCTATGTCGGCGAGAGCATCGTGACGCTGCTGTGGGGCGGCTATGCGGTCGGCAACCCGACGCTGAACCGCTTCTTCTCGCTGCACTATCTCTTGCCGTTCGTGATCGCGGGCGTCGTCGTGCTGCACGTCTGGGCGCTGCACGTGGCCGGCCAGAACAACCCTGATGGCGTCGAGCCGAAGACGGAAAAGGACACGGTGCCGTTCACGCCGCATGCCACCATCAAGGACATGTTCGGCGTCACCTGCTTCATGCTGCTGTACGCCTGGTTCATCTTCTACATGCCGAACTATCTCGGCGACGCCGACAACTACATTCCGGCGAACCCGGGCGTGACGCCGCCGCACATCGTGCCGGAATGGTATTACCTGCCGTTCTACGCGATCCTGCGCTCGATCCCGAACAAGCTCGCGGGCGTCATCGCGATGTTCGGAGCGATCATCATCCTGTGCTTCCTGCCCTGGCTCGATGCCGCCAAGACGAAGTCGTCGAAGTACCGTCCGCTCGCCAAGCAGTTCTTCTGGATCTTCGTCGTGGTCTGCATTCTGCTCGGCTATCTCGGTGCGCAACCGCCGGAGGGCATCTACGTGGTCGCCGGCCGCGTTCTGACGGTCTGCTACTTCGCCTACTTCCTGATCGTGCTGCCGCTGCTCTCGCGCATCGAGAAGCCGCGGCCGGTGCCGAACTCGATCTCGGATGCCGTGCTGGCCAAGACCGGCAGCCGATCGACGCCGATGGTCTCGACCGCGATCGTGCTGGCGCTCGCCGGTTCGCTGTTCGCGGGCTCGATCGACAGTGCGAAGGCGTCCGAAGGCAGCGACACGCCCCCCGGCAACAAATGGTCGTTCTCGGGCCCTTTCGGTAAGTTCGATCGCGGCGCGCTGCAGCGCGGCCTGAAGGTCTACAAGGAGGTCTGCGCCAGCTGCCACGGCCTGTCCTACATCGCCTTCCGCAACCTCGCCGAGCCCGGCGGGCCGAGCTATTCCGTGGCGCAGGCGGCGGCCTTCGCCTCCGAGTACAAGGTCAAGGACGGTCCGAACGATGCCGGCGACATGTTCGAGCGGCCGGGCCGGCCGGCGGACTATTTCCCCTCGCCGTTCCCGAACGAGCAGGCCGCGCGTGCGGCGAACGGCGGCGCGGCGCCGCCCGACCTGTCCCTGATTACCAAGGCGCGCTCCTATAAGCGCGGCTTCCCCTGGTTCATCTTCGACGTCTTCACCCAGTACCAGGAGCAGGGGCCCGACTATGTCGCCGCGGTGCTCCAGGGCTATGAGGAGAAGGTGCCGGAGGGCGTCACCATCCCGGAGGGCTCGTACTACAACAAGTACTTCCCCGGCCACGCCATCAAGATGCCGAAGCCGCTCAGCGACGGCCAGGTGACCTTTGACGACGGCGCGCCGACCACGGTCGCGCAGTACGCCAAGGACGTCACCACCTTCCTGATGTGGACCGCCGAGCCGCACATGGAAGCGCGCAAGCGCCTCGGCTTCCAGGTCTTCGTGTTCCTGATCATCTTCGCGGGCCTGATGTACTTCACCAAGAAGAAGGTCTGGGCCGACTCGCACTGAGCGGCTTGGCGCGAAACGAGAATGAAGAAGCCCCCGCAAGGGGGCTTTTTTGTTGAGCCGTCATTCCGGGGCGATGCGTAGCATCGAACCCGGAATCCATTCATCCACCAGCTCCGCGGCCCAATGGATTCCGGGCTCGCGCTATCGCGCGCCCCGGAATGACGAGAGTGTGGATTGCGTCACACCCCCGCACCCGCCAAAATACCCCCAACCGATCCCCCAGAAACTCACCGGAGGACACCATGGGAACCAGCATCGCCTTCAAGCGCCCGGACGGCAAGGACGCCTCGGGCTATCTCGCCAACGCCGCGCGCGGCAATGCGCCGGGCGTGGTCGTGATCCAGGAATGGTGGGGCCTGTCCGACCAGATCAAGGGGCTGTGCGACCGCTTCGCGCTGGCCGGCTTCGACGCGCTGGCGCCCGATCTCTACAAGGGCAAGGTGGTGCCGTATCACGACACGGACAGCGCCAACAAGGAGATGAACTCGCTCGACTTCATGGACGCCACCACGCAGACCGTGCGCGGCGCCGCGCAATATCTGTCGCGCAACGGCGCCAAGGTCGGGCTGACCGGCTTCTGCCTCGGCGGCGCCGTGACCATCATCGGCGCGACCAAGATCCCGGAGCTCGCGGCCGGCGTCGTGTTCTACGGCATCCCGCCCGAGCAGGCCGCCAAGCCCGCCGACGTCAAGATCCCGCTCCAGGCCCATTTCGCCAACAAGGACGATTGGTGCACGCCGGAGCTGGTCAATGGTTTTGAGAAGGCCATGAAGGCCGCCGGCAAGTTGCTGGAGCTGTTCCGCTATGACGCCGAGCACGCCTTCGTCAACGAGCAGCGCCAGGCCGTGCACGACCGCGAAGCCGCCGAGCTCGCCTGGGGCCGGGCGACGGAGTTTTTCAGGAAGCATCTGGGGTAGGGGCACCGACCCAACGCCGCCCCGCTGCGTCACGATTGCGATTGCTTTGTGCAATCGCAGCGTGTAGCTGCATGCCGTTTCGCATAAGGAGCGGAGGTGCACGATGATTGAAGGTGGCCGGCTGGCAACGGTTGTCGTGAAGCGCGATGCACTAGATGCGGCTCGGGATTCCAAGAACGCCGAGTATCTGACCGGCGCGGTGGTCGAATTCGTCAACGAAATCCAACGCGTCGGCGTCTATTCGGGACGTGAATTGCCCGCGGTGGCCATGCAGGCGTATCATGCGGACTATTATCTCGCTCAGGTCTACAACGGCGGTCACAGTCAATTCATCAGGAATACGGGCATCAAGATGCTGCCCACGACATCCGGTGATGCGCTCGCTGGACTGAAGGCCATGGGCGCGAGCGCCCAACATCAGATCTTGCAAGAGATGATCGCCTGGGTGGAGGCACACCCCGGCGAAGCCGCACTGCAGAACATAATCGAGAATCGCCCGCGGCTCTCAAGGCGCTTGATAATCGCTTCTATGAGGCGGAACGACAGCAGCCAATGACACGACTCGCGGCGCAATGGATTGCAGGCTGGCCCGAGCTTAACCCTGTGGCGAAGGAGCAATACGCTTCCGAAATCGAGCGGGTTGCGCAAATGAATCCATATTTGTCGCAGCGCCGGATTTGGCGAAGCGTTCATGGAATCCGTTTCCAGATGATCGACAGCGTGCAGATTACCGTTGCCGCGGCATGCGGGGCCACGACGCCTGATCCGGAGCTCAAGGTCATGGTTCTCTCAGGATTCGACATTGATGTGGAGGGGGAGGAATGCAAGGCATTCGGCGTCAAAACCGACAAGGGCTCGCGGCTATGCGTCGTTGAAGAAGCGGGTGGACGACTATATGAAGTGGCCGCAGTTAGTCCGATAGTGGGCGCGCGGCTATCGGTTGTGGGAGCAGACACAATCGCGAACTTCGCGAGAGTTGCCCAGCAAAACCTGGCTGCCGAAGCGATCGATCTGCTGTTGCGAAAGTTGAATCTGGATCCGGCCGCGATGATCACGGCGCTGCGCGTGAGCGACGATCGTGCCACATGGTGTGCGGTTACAGGAAGGACCGGTGTTTTGGTTGAAACCTTGGCGGACCGTGGCAACGTCATCGGATCCGACGGTGAACTCCTGCTCACGGTAACACGAGCCGAAATCGAGCATCATGCCGCGGACGCGGCCGCGGGGCAGGACAGTCTGCAGATCCCGGCCTAAGCGCAACCGGGCCGTCGCCATTTGGGTGATCGGGGCCGCCGGGCCGCCCTTGACGCCGCCCCCGGGCCATGGTGAGTATCCGCCCCATGAGCACCGCAGCCCGCCCAGCCCGTCTTTGGTGGCGCACCTCCTGACGAGGTGGCCGGTGCGATTTCTTTCCCCAAAATCGCTAGAGGTCGCCACGCAGTGCGGCGGCCTGATCGTTTGTCCTGTGTGGCGTTCCCTCGGCAAGTTTCGTAAGAGGACGACATGAACAGGACAGTCTTTGCCCTCCCGGCTCGAAGCGACTATTTGACCCGCGCGGGTCTTGCGATCACGCGCGTGGCCGAGCAATTCACCGGCGGCGCCAGCCGGCTCGACGACCTCGTCAGCCTGCTCGACCGCCGCCGCGGCGTGGTGCTGTCCTCGGGCACGACCGTGCCCGGCCGCTACGAGAGCTTCGACCTCGGCTTCTCCGATCCGCCGCTCGAGCTCGAGACATCAGGCGTCGATTTCAAGCTGGAAGCGCTGAACGCACGCGGAGAGGTGCTGATCGCCTTCCTCGGCGACGTCCTGCGCGAACCCTGCGTCGTCATCTCCGAGAAGAGCGCGACGCGGCTTGCCGGCCACATCATCCGCGGCGATGCCCCGGTCGAGGAGGACCAGCGCACGCGGCGCGCCAGCGTGATGTCGCTGGTGCGCGATCTCGTCGCTGCCTTCTCCGCTGGCGATGACGGCCTGCTCGGCCTGTTCGGCGCCTTCGCCTACGACCTCGTGTTCCAGATCGAGGACCTCGTGCAGAAGCGCCCGCGCGAGGCCGACCAGCGCGACATCGTGCTCTACGTGCCTGATCGTCTGCTCGCCTATGACCGCGCTACCGGCCGCGGCGTGGTGCTCACTTACGATTTTGCCTGGAAGGGGAAATCGACGGAGGGGTTGCCGCGCGAGACCGCCGACAGCCCATACCTGAAGACGCCGCGCCAGGGCTTTGCCGATCACGCGCCCGGTGAATATCAGGCCACCGTCGAGACGGCGCGCGCCGCCTTCGCCCGCGGCGATCTGTTCGAGGCGGTGCCGGGCCAGCTGTTCGCCGAGCCCTGCGACCGCTCGCCGGCCGAAGTATTCCAGCGGCTCTGCGTCATCAACCCGTCGCCCTATGGTGCGCTGATGAATCTCGGCGAGGGCGAGTTTCTCGTCTCGGCTTCGCCGGAAATGTTCGTGCGCTCGGATGGCCGCCGCGTCGAGACCTGCCCGATCTCGGGCACGATTGCGCGCGGCCTTGATGCGATCGGCGACGCCGAGCAGATCCGCCAGCTCCTGAACTCGGAGAAGGACGAGTTCGAGCTCAACATGTGCACCGACGTCGACCGCAACGACAAAGCGCGCGTCTGCGTGCCCGGCACCATCAAGGTGCTGGCACGTCGCCAGATCGAGACGTACTCAAAACTGTTCCATACCGTCGACCATGTCGAGGGCATGCTGCGTCCCGGGTTCGACGCGCTCGATGCCTTCCTCACCCATGCCTGGGCGGTCACCGTCACGGGTGCGCCAAAACTCTGGGCGATGCAATTCGTCGAGGATCACGAGCGCTCGCCGCGGCGCTGGTATGCCGGTGCGATCGGCGCGGTGAATTTCGACGGCAGCATCAACACCGGCCTCACCATCCGCACCATCCGCATGAAGGAAGGCCTCGCCGAAGTGCGCGTCGGCGCCACTTGTTTGTTCGATTCAGACCCCGCCGCAGAAGACCGCGAGTGCCAGGTCAAGGCGGCCGCGCTGTTCCAGGCGCTGCGCGGCGATCCGCCAAAACCGCTCTCGACCTTCGCGCCTGATGCCACCGGCTCGGGCAAGCAGGTGCTGCTGATCGACCACGACGACAGCTTCGTGCACATGCTCGCCGATTATTTCCGCCAGGTCGGTGCCAGCGTCACCGTGGTCCGCTATGTGCATGCGCTCGACATGCTCAAGCAGAAGAGGTGGGACTTGCTGGTGCTGTCGCCTGGCCCCGGGCGCCCTGAGGATTTCGGGATCAAGAAGACGATTGATGCTGCGCTGGAGAAGAAGCTGCCGGTGTTCGGCGTCTGCCTCGGCGTGCAGGCGATCGGCGAATATTTCGGCGGCGAGCTCGGCCAGCTCACCCATCCCGCGCACGGCCGGCCCTCACGGGTGCAGGTGCGCGGCGGCCGCCTGATGCGCAACCTGCCGAACGAGATCGTCATCGGCCGCTATCACTCGCTCTTCGTCGAGCGCGACAGCATCCCGGAGGTGCTTGATGTCACCGCCAGCACCGAGGACGGCGTTGCCATGGCGCTGGAGCACAAGACCCTGCCGGTCGCAGGCGTGCAATTCCACCCGGAATCGCTGATGTCGCTCGGCGGCGAGGTGGGACTACGTATCGTTGAGAATGCGTTCCGGCTGGGTGCTGGGGCGAGTTGAGTAAGGGCCGTCATTGCGAGGAGCGAAGCGACGAAGCAATCCAGACTGCTGCCGCGGAAGAACTGGATTGCTTCGCTTTGCTCGCAATGACGGTGGAAAAGCCAGAGCGAGATAACCATGACCTTTGACCACGATCTGAAGGCGAGCGTCCGCACCATTCCCGACTATCCCAAGCCGGGGATCATGTTCCGCGACATCACCACCCTGCTCGCGGACGCGCGCGCATTCCGCCGCGCGGTGGACGAGCTCGTCAATCCCTGGGCCGGCAACAAGATCGACAAGGTCGCCGGCATGGAGGCGCGCGGCTTCATCATCGGCGGCGCCGTCGCGCACCAGCTCTCGGCCGGCTTCGTGCCGATCCGCAAGAAGGGCAAGCTGCCGCACGCCACGGTGCGCATTGCCTACTCGCTCGAATACGGCATCGACGAGATGGAGATGCATGTCGACGCGATTCAGCCCGGCGAGCGCGGCATCCTGGTCGACGACCTCATCGCCACCGGCGGCACCGCGGAAGGCGCGGTGAAGCTGCTGCGCCAGATCGGCGCCAACGTCGTTGCCGCCTGCTTCATCATCGACCTGCCCGAGCTCGGCGGCGCCGCCAAGCTGCGTGCGATGGACGTCCCGGTGCGCACGCTGATGACGTTCGAGGGGCATTGAGCGTGCTCGCCGCTGCGGCGAGACCCCGCGGCAAGCGCAGACCTGGCTAGGGCGGCGGCAAGCCGAAGGCCGGAAATAGCTCGGGCCCGAGCGGCCCCAGATAGACCGTCAGCGAGGCGATCCCGCCGTCCATAGGCTCGATGACATGCAGCGAATGGGCGCGCCATGCCGGATCTTGATGGGTGCGCGCGTAGACACCGACAGCCGGCTGGCCGTTGGCGCCGATGGCGACCGCTCGGAAGCCGGCAAACCTAGTCCAGATGGTCTCGAAGAAAGCCCGAATGGCCGCTCGCCCCTGATACCACTCCCGCCATGGCGGCATGCTAAAGGTGGCGTCCTCCCGCAAGAGTTCTATGAAGCCGTCGAGATTGGCGGCCTGCCAGGTCTGCATGTAGCGCTCGAGCAGCAGTCCCTCCTCTCGGCTGGTCTGCGATCGACGGCGGGGACGTCCCTCGGGATATCGCGCCGCGAGCGTTGCGCGAGCCCGCTGCAATGCGCTGTTGATCGAGGCCGTCGAGCCGCCCAACAATCGCGCCGTTTCGACAGCCGACCATCCCAGGACGTCGGAAAGCAGCAGCGCGGCCCGCTGCCTGGGCGGCAGATCCTGGATGGCCGCGACGAAGGCGAGCTGCACGGCTTCGCGGGTCTCGTATCGTGCTTCCGGACCGGGCGTGTCGTCGGCGACGGCGGGAAGCTCCGCATCCGGGTAAGGGTCCAGCCAGGCAAGCTCGGCTGCGGGCCCGCCCGTGGCCGGCCCCTGCGAGGGAGGCCGTCCGGGCTGCTGGAGAAAGCGATGCGCCCTGGTCCTCGCCTTGAGAGCGTTGAGGCAGCTGTTGGTGGCGATCGTGTAGAGCCAGCCGCGGACCGAGCCTCGCCCGTCGAACTCCGACCGCGCGCGCCAAGCTCGCAGAAAGGTCTCCTGTACGAGGTCGTCCGCCTCATGCAGCGAGCCCATCATGCGGTAGCAGTGGAGCTTGATCTCGCGACGGTGGGCCGCCGTGAAATGCTCGAAAGCCAGTCGATCGAGGAACGGCTGGCCTGGCTGGCCCAATGGCTCGAAAGGGCCAGGAGGGCCTGTCATGTCGGGCCTGCAGTGCTGAATTCGATCTGCATTCTGTGTGCCTCAGGCCGCCGGCGCAAGTCCGCTCCCGCTCACCATGAAGGAACTGCCCTCCGATGTCCCGGTGGCCAGGGCAACCACCGCCCTTCCCACATCGGCCGGCGTTTGCATGTCGGTCATGCCCGCGAGAACGTCCGCGGGCTGGATGCCCAGATAGCCGGCATAGCCGTCGATGCCACCCTTGCCCACGCGGGTGCCGGGCATGATACGCATGGGGGCCAGGTCCATGAAGCGCAGGCCCAGTCCGAGCCGATCCGACTCCTTCTGGCAATGACCGGCCAGGAAGATCTGCGCGCGCTTTGCTCCCGCATAACCGCCGGCAAATGGCGGTCCCCCGCTGAAGGCCGCGCCACTGGAGATCTGGACGATCCGTGTTCCCGGCTTGAGCGGACCTCGCAGCGCCGCCCCGCAAAACAGGAACGACGCCTTGACGTCCGTTTCCCAGTTGGCGGAGAAGGCCTCCCAGGTCACGTCCTGTATGGGCGCGCTGGGGGCAAGTGAGCCCGCGCAGATCACCAGGACGTCCGGCGCCAGCGCGGCGAAAACCTGACCCGGCGCTGTATCCTGCGTCGCGTCGGCCGCAAGGGTTCTCAACCTCGGCGTATCGTTCGCCAGCTGGGTCAGGGCTGCTGCTTCGCGGGCGACGGCCAGGACCGTCGCTCCCTCGCCGAGGGCGGCTTCCGCGATTGCGCGGCCGACGCCGCGGCTGCCTCCGACGACGACGACATTTTGACCTTGCAACGATCCCATGGATCACCTCTCTGTCCGGGCCACCCGGATCATTCCGGCGCGCCTATGGATCAGGACAGCGCAGGCGGGCCAAAATCATCGGTGCGCCAAAGAAAATGTCAGGCGATCGACACGGCCCGTGAAAAGCCCCGATAGGGTGCGCGGCTGGTAGTGAACGTGGCCAACTAGATCGCTTCGGCGTTGAGGTCCGACCGCCAATGCAGCATGCGGTCCTTCAGGAGCGCATCGCGGATGTAGCTCGTTTCCTCCTCGTCCAGCCGCTCGCACTCGGCGAATGTCAGGCCAGCGGCGCCATGCGCGTTCCACGCCGCTTGAAGGGCGCGGCAGGGATGCCCGCCCTGGCGCAGCGTGAACCAGATCCGGTTGGCGACCTTCTCGAGATCAAACGCCTGGCCGACCCAGGCTTCGCCTGTCGCCACGCAGCGGACGACGTAGATGCCGACGGTGGTCTTGCGCTCCTTGTAGGCGGCAATCGCGGCCTTTCGGTCGATGCTCATGGGCTTGGTCTCGCGAGGAAGGGTGTCACGCGAGGTCATACAAGCCGCCGGGCGGTCGGTCAATATTGCCCGGGTAAAATAAATCAGGACCGTTGCAGGATCAGGCTGAGCTCAAGCTCGCGGAAGGCGAGATAGTTGCGCCGGATCCACTGATGCAGCTCGGTCGAAGAGTCCTTCTCCTGCCGCAGATAGCCGGTGAAGGAGAAATTCAGCCGGTCGATATACGTCTTCAGGAAACCCGGCAGCGCCGGCAGGCGGAACAGCCGGCCACCTCCCATCGCCGGCGGCAGTTCGCCGCGAACGACATATTCGTTGTCCACCGTGACCAGGTTCATCCGCGGGATCTGCCCGCGCAACATCTCGTGGGCGCGGGCCGAGACGCGGTCGGTGTCGGCGACGAACAGGATCTGTGGTGCCACATGCCGGCGCGCCGCCTCCTTCAACAGGCCGATCTCGTCGGTCATCTTGAAGAACTCGTCGAAGGCGTGGAAGCCGAGGTCGATCACCTTGGCAATACCGTCATCGACGATGACGCGGTCCATCAGCTGCATCTTGCCGTAGGTGTCGATCACGTCGGCGGTCTCGGTCACCTTCGGCAGGTAATCGAGCAGCGACGGCTCCTTCAGGTTGACGTCGAAGGCCGCGACGTTGCCGTTCTTGAGCAGCAGGAATTCTGTCAGCAGCCGCGCCAGCAAGGTCTTGCCGACCTGCGGGCGAGGCGAGCAGATGATGTAGACGGGCGTTGCGGGCATCGACAGCTATTATCTGGGCCAACTCACCGCCCAATCCAGCCGTATCCACCCGGCTTGCGCAACTATTTTTCGCTGTTGCGGGTCGCCGGCTTCGAACCGACGATGTCGGTCAGGCGGATGCGGTCGAACTCGCTCCAGACATTGGCCAGCCAGTGCCGGACATAGCCGCGCAGCACGAACGAATAGTTCGCGGCCTCGTCGCTGATGCCCTTGTTGGCGACGAATTTCAGGAACGGGACGGAAGACACCTCGACCTGCTCGTAGGCCATTTCGTTGAGCTTGGGGATGGTCAGTTCGGTCGCATCCTTGATGCGGTGGAAGTAGGAATTGTAGGTCGCCTGGTCCCATTGGAAGAACTGGGTGTCGTTGATGAAGTTCTTCACCAGGAAGTACTTCGCGCCGGTCATGAAGCCCGCGGTCTCCGCGATCTCCTCCAGCGAGGCGATCGAGGGTCCGAGGATGTGGAACACGGCGAAGGTGATCTGGCCGGCCTTGGCGGCGTCGAGGAAGCCGATGTCGCGCAGCGAAGCCAGCGCCGGCGAGAGCAGGCCGGCGCGGACGTCGATGACGGTGACCGAAGGGCTGACAGCGTTGAGCGTGTCGAAGATCTTCATCTGGTCGGCCGTCGTCGTCATGTCGACGATCTCGGTGATGTCGGGGTGGAAGCGCTTCAGGGTTCCGCGCGGCGACTCCGTGTCGAACGCCCGCGTCGGCACGTTGTTGGCCGAGAAATAATCGAGCAGGGTGCGCGATACCGTGGTCTTGCCGACCCCGCCCTTGTCCGCGCCCACCACAACCACTGCCGGCTTTGCCATTGCTGTCCCCTAACGCGCGCCCCCGATCGCGAGGTCGCAATCGGCCGGGCCCCAAATCGATGTCCGAAAAGACGTCCCGAGTCTGCTGTTGGGCGCGAACATGGCAGAAACAAGGGAGAATTCAATTCCTTGCGCTCCAGTCACGGCAATTCCCGAGGATATTCCCGATTGCCTGGAAACCTGCCGCATGAAGCGGCAAATCACGTCGTCAGTGACGGCCCCACGGTCCCATCGGATTGGATGCCGGGGCTCCAGAGGGGCTGGGCGCGGGAACGGGCGGCGGGTTGGCGGGACCGGCTGCATCGCTCCACGGCCCCTGCGAGAGCGGCGGCGGCCCGTCCTGCGTCTCGGCCGGTTCGGTCTCGGGCCGTTCCGTCTCTTCGGTGGGGTCCGGCAGCGGACCGGGGTCATGGCCGCCGGCGAACTTGACCAGCGCGTCGACCCGGGACTGCACGGACGGGTGGGTCGCGAACAGATCGGCAAAGCCCTCGCGCGGATTGTCGACGCAGAGCTCCATCACCGCCGAGGTCGCGCCCGGCAGCTCGCCGCGGCCCTCGATCTTGCGCAACGCCGAGATCATCGCGTCGGGGTCTTTCGTCAGCTCGACCGAGCCGGCATCAGCGAGGTATTCGCGCGACCGCGACAGCGCGAGCTTCACCACCTGCGACAGCAGCCAGGCCAGCACGATCAGCACGATTGCGATGATGATGACGATGATCGCACCGCCCCCGGAGCTCTTGCTGTCGCTCGAGGACGAGGACGACCGCGAGGACGAGGAGGAGCCCGACGACCAGGAGCCGCCGGAGCCCGAGCTCCAGTTCAGATTCGTGAACAGGCGGAAGAACAATTCGCCGAAGAAGCCGACCACGCCGGCGATGATGACGGCGACCACCATGAGCTGGACGTCGCCGTTCTTGATGTGGGTCAGCTCGTGGCCCAGCACCGCCTCGATCTCCTTGTCGTTGAGCGCCTCGAGGAGACCCGTGGTGACCGTGATGGAATATTGCCGCGGATTGAGACCGGTCGCGAACGCATTCAGCGCCGGGCTCTCCATGATCTTCAGCTTCGGCATGGTGATGCCGCGCGAGATGCAGAGGTTTTCCAGCAGATTATAGAGCCGAGGCTCCTCCTGCCGGGTGACGTCGTGGCCGCCGGTCACGGCGTCGATCATCGACTGGTGGAAGAAATAGGCGATCGCGACCCAGGCGACCGCCGCAACGGTCGCGAAGGGCGCGGCCTTCAGCAGGTCGGCGAAGGCCCGGGTCAGATAATAGGCGACCGTGCCGTTGCCGTTGATGACGACCTCGGCCACCAGCGCGCCGGCATAGACCAGCACGTAGACCAGCGCGAAGAGACCGGCGAGCAGCAGCATCGAACGAAACTTGTTCGAGGCGATGTGCGTGTAGAGACCATACGCGGCCATGACGCGATGCCCTGCCGGCCTATCGGCTCAAATCAGAACTTCACCTGCGGCGCAGCCTCGACCTCGGTGCGGCTGGCGCCGAGATCGAAGAAGTCCTTCCTGGTAAAGCCGAACATGCCGGCGAACAGTGCTGCGGGCATCTGCTGGATGCCGGTGTTGTATTCCTGGACTGCGTTGTTGAAGAAGCGGCGGCTGGCTGCGATCTTGTTCTCGAGGTCGGAGAGCTCGGATGCGAGCTGCTGGAAATTGGCGTTGGCCTTGAGGTCCGGATAGGCCTCCGACAGCGCGATCAGCCGGCCGAGCGCACCGGAGAGCTGGGTTTCGGCCGCGGACACCTGCGCCGGGCCCTGGGCCGACATCGCCGAATTGCGCGCCTTGATGACGTCGTCGAGCGTGCCGCGCTCATGCGAGGCATAGCCCTTCACGGTCTCGACCAGGTTGGGGACCAAGTCATGGCGCTGCTTGAGCTGCACGTCGATGTCGGCAAAGGCCTGGCCGACGCGCTGGCTCAGCGCCACCAGGCGGTTGTAGGCGCTGAAGGCGAACAGCACGAGGACGACGATGACGCCGAGAACGATCCAGCCGGTCGACATGAAGAACTCCTGAAGAGGGAAGAAGGCGGGCGCTAGGGTAGACCAAATTGACGCGAAGCGAGAGCCCGGCGCGGAGGGGAGGTAGGATTTGGTCGAGTGGGGAGCCGCCCGAGTTCAAGGGAAAAGCGGCTAACGGGGTTAACTTTCGGACAGGATGGCGTCGCCCCAGCGCCAACGCCTAGCACTTGCATAGGCCGCCTTGTCGCGCCGCGGCACTTTCGTTGATGCGACACCTTCCTCCGTGCAAAGCTTGGCCGTGATCTCCGCCTTGCCGATGTTCGGCGGCGCCAGCACGCGCGCGGCGCGGCTCGCGGGCGGGGTCCGGGTCAGTGCGACGTAGATGAATCGCTCGTCCTCGAACGGCACCTCGGCGCCCTTGATCTGGCGATGCGCCTGCGAGCGCGGCAGGCGCTGGCTGAAATGGCACCAGTCGGGCGCGATGAGCGGGCAGGGCCTCTCGTGCGGGCAGGGCGCGGCGACGAAGGCGCCAGCTGCGATCAGCTGCTGCCGCAGGGCGAGGATGCGCGCATAGCCGGCCGGCGTGCCGGGCTCGATCACCACCAGCGCGTGGCGCGCTTTGGCCCACATCGCTTGCGCGAGCTTGCGCTGATCATCCTCGCCGAGCTCATTGATGACGTAGCTGGCGATGACGAGATCGGCTTGCGAGACTTCAGCGAGATTGCCGTTGGCATCGCCGGGCAGATAGCGGCAGTCCGCGAGGCGGGTGCTGTCGCGTGCCAGTTCGAGCGCGAGCCGGCTCAGCGTGGCGTTGGCGTCGAGCAGCGTGAAATCCTGCAGCGATGGAAACGCCTCCGCGGCCGCCCAGCTTGCCGTTCCAGGGCCTGCGCCGACGTCGAGCAATGTCTCGGGGGCGAGATCAGGCGCGATCTCGGTGAGCGCATTGAGGCTGGCCGCCACCGCCGCGTAGGTCGCGGGCATGCGCGCCAGCGCGTAAGCGAGCGCATCGGCTTCGGACTTGATCGTGCCGGAGCCGCCACTGGCGCGATAGGCGGTCGAGATTTTCTGCGAGCGCTGTGCCGCGTCGGTGCGGGAGAAACCCTGGAGCTTGCCGTCGAGGGCGGCGTTCAGTTCGGCGGGGAGGGTGGGGGCGATCATCATCCGCGGTCATGCCCCGCGCAGGCGGGGCATCCAGTACTCCGAGACAGTGCCGTCAACCGAGAAGCCGCGGCGTACTGGATCAGTCCGCTCCAGTGCGCAATTTGACGTCAATGGGTGTGGCGCGAGCGTAAGCTCACGCCACGTTCTGGTCGAGAATGTCCACCGCCTCGGCGAGGCTCACCGACACCAGTTGCGAGACGCCGCGCTCGGCCATGGTGACGCCGAACAGCCGGTTCATCCGCGCCATCGTGATCGGGTTGTGCGTGATGATGATGAAGCGCGTGTCGGTCGAGCCGGTCATCTCGTGCAAAAGGTTGCAGTAGCGTTCGACATTGTGGTCGTCGAGCGGCGCGTCGACTTCGTCCAGCACGCAGATCGGCGAAGGGTTGGTCAAGAACACCGCGAAGATCAGCGCCATCGCGGTCAGCGCCTGCTCGCCGCCCGACAGCAGCGACAGCGTCTGCGGCTTCTTGCCCGGCGGCTTGGCGATGATTTCGAGGCCGGCTTCCAGCGGGTCGTCGCTCTCGATCAGGTGCAGCGCGGCCTCGCCGCCGCCGAACAGCTCGACGAACAGGCGCTTGAAGTGGTTGTTGACGACGTCGAACGAGGTCAGGAGCCGCTCGCGGGCTTCCTTGTTGAGGCTCTGGATGCCCTGGCGCAGCCGCTTGATGGCTTCCACCAGGTCGTCGCGCTCGGTGACGAGGCCGGTGTGCTGGGTCTCGACCTCGCGCAGCTCTTCCTCGGCGCGCAGGTTGACGGCACCGAGCCGCTCGCGGTCGCGGCGCATCTTTTCGAGGTCTTCCTCGATCTCGTGCAGCGGCGGCAGCTCGGCGCCGGGCTCGATCTCGGCAAGGCCGGCGACGGCCTGCGGCTCGACCTCGAGCATGTCGCGGATCTCGCGCTCGATGTCCTCCAGCCGGCGGCGAGCGCCTTCCATGCGCTCCTCGGCGCGGGCGGTGGCCTCGCGGGCACTCGACAAGGCCTCGAGCGTCAGCTTGGCGACACGGTCGGTCTCGGCCATTGCGGTTTCCGCAGTGGCGAGCGCGTCGGCGGCCATGCGGCGGTCGTTCTCGGCGTATTCGATCTCGGTGATCAGCGCGCTGCGCTTCTCGGCGAACACGGCGGGGGCGTTCTCGAGCTCGCTGCGCTCGATGGTGAGCTCGGCGATACGGGCCTGGATGGTGTCGATGTGGGAGGCCGCGCTCTCCTTGCGGTTCTGCCACTCGGTGCGTTCGGCGAGGATCGCCTGCACGCGGCGGTCGGCGAGCTCGGCTTCGCGTGCCAGCGCCTGCGCCTCGGCGCGAACCTGGGCGGCCATGCGGCGATGGCCTTCGATGTCGCTGCGGACGGCGGCGAGCTGGGTCTCGGTGTCCTCGCTCGACGGCAGCTCGCCGATGCCGGCCTGGGCGTATTCGTAGGCGGCCTCGGCCTCGGCGCGGTCGGCGGCGAGGCGGCTGTGCGCTTCCGACAGCGTCGCCTTGCGCGCGGCATGGCGGCTGATCTCGCGCTCGGCATTGGCGTGACGCTCGCGCGCGACGTTCAGCTCGCGCTGCGCGGCCCGCCAGGCTTCGCGGCCGGCACCTTCGGTGCTCGCCGCCATCTGCAGCTCGGACTCGGCGTTCTCAAGCGCCTGACGCTTGATCTGCGCGTCGATGCGAGCCTGCTCCAGCTCGTTCTCGATGTCGACGAGACGGGCACGCTCGGCAAGGCGTCGTGCAGCGCCGGTCGGCGCATGCGCGGCGGCGACGAAGCCGTCCCAGCGCCAGACGTCGCCCTCAGGCGAGACCAGCCGCTGGCCGGTTTTGAGCTGCGACACCAGTTCGGCACCGCGCTCGCGCGGGACGACGCCGATCTGCGCCAGGCGGCGCGCCAGCTCGGCCGGCGCCTGCACATGGTTGGAGAGCGGAACGGCGCCTTCGGGCAGCTCCGGATCGCCCTCGGCGTGTCCGACATTGGTCCAGCGCATCGGCGCCGACGGGTCGATCGGCGCATCGAGGTCGTCGCCGAGCGCAGCGCCGATCGCTTTTTCAAAGCCCTTGTCGACGGTGATGCCGTCGATGATCGGCGGCCACAGATTCTTGGTCTCGCCGTTGACGATCTTGGAGATCGTGCGGGCCTCGGTCTCGAGCCGCTGCACGCGCTTGTCCGCTTCGACCAGCGGCGAGCGTGAGGATTCCAGCGTCTGGCGTGCCGCCACATGCGCAGCTTCGCTGGCCTGCGCCGCGGCTTCGGACGCAGCCAGCGTCTGCTCCGCGGTCTCGACCAGCGCGGTCAGCTCGTCGAGATCGCCGAAGCCGCCGGTCTCGGCGGCAAGCTTCTGCTCTTCCGCGGTGACGTTGGCGATCTCCTGGTCGAGCCGGGCGAGCTTGTCGCGGTGGGTGCGGACGTTGGCCTCGAGCTGGTTGCGCTTGGCGGTGAGGTCGGCGAGCGCGGTGGTGAGCTCGGCGAAGCGCTGCTCGGTTTCGGTCAGCACCGCCTCGGCTTCGGCGACGCGCTCGTCGACGCCGGAGCGCTTCTCGACGCGGGACTTGATCTCTTCCTTCAGCTCGGCGTCTTCCGCATCGAGCCGCTGCAGCGCGACGTCGGCGTCCATGGTCTGCTGCTGGGCGCGCGAGATGTCGCCCTCGAACTGCGCGAGGCGGCGCTCGAGCTCGGCGACGCGCTCCTTGGCGCGCTCTTCCTCACGGTCGAGCTGCTCGCGGGCATTGGTCAGGCGCTGCAGCCCGGCCGCGGCGCGCGCTTCAGCGTCGCGCAGCGCCGGCATTTCGGCGGCGCGGATCGCCTGGATGCGGGCGGCCTCGGCCTGGTGCTGGGTGCGCTCGGCCATCTCGCGCACGGCGAGGTCGTGGGTCTGGCCGGATTCGTTGACGTCGGCGTGGGCGCCGATCCAGCGCAGATGGAACAGCGTGGCTTCGGCCTTGCGGACCTTGGCCGCGACCTCGCGGTAGCGCACGGCCTGGCGGGCCTGCTTCTTCAGGCCTTCCATCTGGCCGGAGAGCTGGCCGATGACGTCCTCGACGCGGGTGAGATTGGTTTCGGCGGCCTTCAGCCGCAGCTCGGCCTCGTGGCGGCGGGCATGCAGGCCGGCGACGCCGGCGGCGTCTTCCAGCACGCGGCGGCGCTGCTCGGGCTTGGCCTGGATGATCTCGCCGATCTTGCCCTGGTGGACGAGGGCGGGCGAGCGCGCGCCGGTGGCGGCGTCGGCGAACAGGATCTGCACGTCGCGGGCGCGCACGTCGCGGCCGTTGATGCGGTAGACCGAGCCGGCCTCGCGCTCGATGCGGCGGGAGATTTCGAGGATCTGGCTGTCGTTCATCGCCGCCGGCGCGGTGCGGTCGGCATTGTCGATCGTCATCGTCACTTCGGCATGGTTGCGCGCCGGACGGTTGCCGGAGCCGGCGAAGATCACCGCGTCCATGTCGGCGGCGCGCAGCGACTTGTAGGAGGTCTCGCCCATCGCCCAGCGCAGCGCTTCGACGAGATTGGACTTGCCGCAGCCGTTGGGGCCGACCACGCCGGTCAGGCCGGGCTCGATGACGAAGTCCGTGGGCTCAACGAAGGACTTGAAGCCGTGAAGTCGCAGGCGGGTGATTTTCATAAGCACGCATCTCTGTTGGCAGGCGCGAATCCCCCTGCCGGGACAATACCATGGAAGGCAATGTCGCTATCCGGGCGAGTCGCGCGAGGCGCCTCATGCGGCTGGACAATGGCCGCGGTGCGCCGCGAGGGCAACCGGCGAAAGCCGCTTTTCCCAAGGGATTTATGCCGGGAAAGATACGGCTTTCGAGATGCGAATCAGGATCTTGACGAGCGAATCAGCTCTTCAGAAGCGGGTTGATCTTCTTGGCGAACTCCTCGAACGAGGCTTCGCCCTTGATCTTCTCGCCGTTGATGAAGAAGGTCGGCGTCGAATCCACCTTGAGCACGTCGCTGGCGTATTTCTGGTCGGCGGCGATCTTGTCGAGCAGCGCCTGATCCTTCAGACAGGCTTCGACCTGCTGCTGGGTAAGGCCGGCCTGCTTGCCGATCCGCGTCAAGGTCTCGGTGGTGTTCTTCGTCACCCAGTCGTTCTGCTGGCGAAACAGCATGTCGGTGACCGCGAAGTATTTCGGCGCGTCGTCCTTGGCGATGCAGCGCGACAGCATCGAGCCAGCGGCGGCTTTGATGTCCAGCGGGAACTCGCGGAAGATGTAACGCACCTTGCCGGTGTCGATGTATTCCTTCTTGATCTTCGGGAACACCTGCTCGTTGAAGGCGGCGCAATGCGGGCAGGTCATCGAGGCGTATTCGGTGATGGTGACGGCGGCGTCCTTCGGGCCGAGCGCCATGTCGGGCAGCGACACCGGCTTGGCCACATCGGCGGCCGACTGCGCCATCGCGTCCGAGATGAACCGCAGCGGCGAGAGCCCGGCGAACGCGGCAAGCCCGGTCAGCGACAGCATCGTGGTGAAGGCGCGGCGGGTGATGATCAAGGTCGGCTCCCGGGATTGGCAAGGTTCGCCCGAGGTTCCGGCTCGGACGGCCTGTCGCTAGCTTGAAACGTCGTTTGAGGCAATGGCGGGCGCTGCGGACAGGTCCAGTTTGGCCGCGGAATGAGGCTCAATTTCGCTTGATGGCGGCCCCGAGGCGCGCCAGCGCCGTCTTCAGTTCTTCATCATCGATGTCGGTCAGGGTCTCCGCCACCTTGGCGACGGCCTTGGGGTCCGGCGGGCCGGGCCGCTTCCGGGCCTGCGGCCGCGACAGCGGCGCCTGGCGGAAGGCGAGCTTGCCGACCGCGCTCCAGCCGAAGAAGCGGTTGACCCGCTCCAGGATCACGTCGGCCGAGTGCTGGATCTCCAGCGCCATCGGACCCTCGACCCGCAGCACCAGCGTCGCCGGCTCCTGCGGCTGCCCCTCCACCGGCCGCGGCCATTGCATCTTGAGCGGCTCGGCATGGGCCGCGATCTCGGGACCTGCAATCTGCGCCCACCGCGTCACCAGCTCGCGCGCCGCAAAGCCCTGCTTGGCATAGGCCTCGGCGAAGACGTCGTCGAGCAGGATCCCGAGCGGTTTGGCGCTGATGGGACCGGGCTTGAAGATGGGACCGGACTTGGACATGGGGCCTTATAGCACTTTGGACGTCGGGCCACAGACCCCCCGAGGCCCGTCATGGCCGGGCTTGTCCTGGCTTGTCCCGGCCATCCACGTTCTTGCTGCGAAGAAAGACGTGGATGCCCGCGACCAGCGCGGGCATGACGTGGAGAGGCCAGTGCATTGCCGCTACAGTGAGGAATGAGCCCCAGATCCGTACGCAAGCCGAAGTCGGAACCTTCTCAGCCGAAGACCTCATCGCGCCCGGTCGCGCTCCTGCAATGGTACGACCGTCACCGGCGCCGACTGCCCTGGCGCGCCGCGCCGGGCGAGGCGTCCGATCCCTATCGCGTGTGGCTGTCCGAGATCATGCTCCAGCAGACCACGGTGAAGGCGGTCGGCCCCTATTTCGAAAAGTTCGTCGCGCGCTGGCCAGACGTCACCGCGCTGGGACGCGCCTCGCAGGACGACGTGCTGCGGATGTGGGCGGGGCTCGGCTATTATTCGCGCGCACGCAACCTCCATGCCTGCGCGGTCGCGGTGACGCGCGAGCATCGCGGCGTGTTTCCGGATACCGAGGAGGGGCTGCGCGCGCTGCCGGGGATCGGGCCCTATACGGCGGCGGCGATTGCGGCGATCGCGTTCGACCGCCACACCATGCCGGTCGACGGCAATATCGAGCGCGTGGTGTCACGGCTGTTCGCCGTCGAGGAGGAGCTGCCGCAAGCCAAGCCGCTCATCCAGCAACTCGCCGCGACGCTGCTGGCGGATTCTCGCGCCGGCGACAGTGCGCAGGCGCTGATGGATCTCGGCGCCTCGATCTGCACGCCGAAGAAGCCGGCCTGCTCGCTGTGTCCGTTGAACGAAGACTGCACGGCGCGCGCGCAAGGCACCCAGGAGACGTTCCCACGCAAGGCACCGAAGAAGAGCGGGACGCTCAGGCGCGGCGCCGCTTTCGTGGTCACGGGCGGCGACGAGCTGCTCGTCCGCTCGCGGCCCGAAAAGGGCCTGCTCGGCGGCATGACGGAGGTGCCGGGCTCGGACTGGCTCGCCGGCCAGGACGATGCAGCGGCGAAGCAGCAGGCGCCGGAGCTGAAGGGGGTGTCGCGCTGGCAGCGCAAGGTGGGCGTCGTCACCCACGTCTTCACACATTTTCCGCTGGAGTTGGTGGTCTATACCGCGAAGGTGGAAGCCGGCACCCGTGCTCCCAAGGGCATGCGGTGGGTGCCGATCGCAACCCTGGCAGGCGAAGCGCTGCCGAACGTCATGCGCAAGGTCATCGCGCATGGTTTGGGTCTCCAGGATCCATCCTGCTGACAGCAGGCTGTCAGCAGCCTTGCGCTAACAGGGAGCAAAGGAGATATCGCATGGTCAAGACCGCGCTCGATAACTTCCGTAGGCCCCCATGTGCCGAGCTGCTCGGCTGGCGCCTGCTCGATGCGCGTCCCGAGGAGGGCTGGATCAAGCTCGGTTTCGAAGGCAAGCCGGAATTCTGCAACCCGGCGGGTTTCATCCAGGGCGGCATGCTCTCGGCCATGCTCGACGACACCATGGGTCCGGCGGTGCTGGTGATGAGCGAGGGCCAGCTCTACACCACCACGATCAGCATGACCGTGAATTTTCTCAGCCCCGCAAAGCCCGGCCCGATCATCGGCGAAGCCAGGGTGACGCAGCTCGGCAAGACCATCGCCTTCGTCGAAGCCAGGCTGATGACGGAGGACGGCACCGTGCTGGCGACGGCAAGCGCCAGCGAGCGCCTGCTGGAGGCGGCGAGGGTGGTGAAGTGAGGCGGCACCGCTCCCTCGCCCCGTTCTTACGGGGAGAGGTGAAGTGGACCGCGCGGCTCGATGATCAGCTAGCTCATGCCTTCAGGCGTGCGTCCTTGCTCACGATCGGCGGCTTCGCATTCAGCGCCTCGACCTGGAATCCGGCAACGCGCTTGTAGTTGGCGGCGATGTCCTCCAGCTCCTGCTGCGACAACACGTCGGTGACGACCTTGTAGCCATCAGGCGCGCGCTCCTCGACCAGCTGCATCACCTGCTCGGGGCCGTTCTTGCGGTTGAGCAGGACGAGGTCGGTGGTCGCGGGCCGCCGCTCGGCCTCATAGGCGAGCAGCGCCGCCTGCGTCGGGCCATGCGCCAGGATCTCGCGGGTGATGACGCGCGCGTCGAGGATCGCCTGCGAGGCGCCGTTCGAGCCGATCGGGTACATCGGATGCGCGGCATCGCCCATCAGCGTGACCTTGCCGAAGGTCCATTGCGCCACCGGATCGCGGTCCACCAGCGGATATTCATAGGCGTGCGGGCAGTTCCTGATCAGGGCGGGCACGTCGAGCCAGTCGAACGTCCAGCTTTCGAACCAGGGCAGGAACTCTTCCAGCCGCGCGGTGCGGTTATAGTCCTCGCGCCGCCACTGATAGGTCGGGGGCATGTGCCGCTCGGCCACCCAGTTGATGAGGTGGTTGCCCGCCGCATCCGGTTCTTTCGAGACCGGATAGCAGACGAATTTCAGGATCTCGTGGCCGGCCATGATCATGGTGCGGCCGGTGAGGAAGGCCTTTGCCGGCGTGACGCCGCGCCAGAGGATGCGGCCGTTCCAGATCGGCGGCCCTTCGTTCGGATAGAGCTTTTCGCGCGCGGCGGAATGGATGCCGTCGGCGGCGATCAGGATCGTGCCCTCGTAAGTGCCGGCGGCCTTGCCGGTCGCCCTGTCGATGAAGTCGGCGCGCACGCCGCCCGCCGTCTCGCTCCAGCCGGTCAGATGATGGCTGGTGAGGATGTTGTCACGGCCGAGCCGCTCGACCGCGGTGTCGAGCAGGATCTGCTGGAGCGTGCCGCGATGAATCGAAAATTGCGGCCATTTGTATCCGGCCTCGAGGCCGCGCGGCTCGCTCCAGATCGGCTTGCCGTGCTTGGAGAAATAGGCGAGCTCGCGCGTCCGCACGCCGCTGGCGTCCAGCTTGTCCAGCAGGCCGAGCTCGATCAGCTCGCGCACCGCATGCGGCAGCACATTGATGCCGACGCCGAGCGGCTTCAGTTCCGCGACGCTCTCGAACACTTTCACGGGAACGCCGATTTGATGCAGGCTGAGCGCAAGCGTGAGCCCGCCGATGCCGCCACCGGCGATGAGTACGGTCATGACAAATCCCCCTCCGATTGACGGCGTCTTCGCACAGCCAGGCGGCCGTGGGCAACTGCGAACAGGCCGCCTATGGACGGCGCGGCGGTGGACCGTTAACCTCCGGTTTTCCCCATGAGGTCCGACATGCTCAAGCTCTACTACGCCACCGGCACCTGCGCGCTCGCCACCTACATTACCCTGGAAGAGGCCGGCGCCGACTACACCGCCGAACGGCTGAGCTTCAAGGACAACCAGCAGAACAGCCCGGACTATCTCGCCATCAACCCGAAGGGCCGGGTGCCGGCGCTGGTCACCGACCGCGGCGTGCTGACCGAAACGCCGGCGATGCTGGCCTATCTCGCGCAAACCTTCTCCAAGGCGAAGCTCGCGCCGCTCGACGATCCCTTCGACTTCGCGCAGGTGCAGTCGTTCAACTCCTATCTCTGCTCGACCGTTCACATCAACCACGCCCACAAGATGCGCGGCGCGCGCTGGGCGACGGAGGAGAGCTCGTTCGCCGACATGAAGGCGATGGTGCCGAAGACCATGGCCGCCTGCTTCAAGCTGATCGAGCAGAAGATGTTTCGGGGCCCCTGGGTGATGGGCGATCAATACACGGTCTGCGATCCCTATCTCTACACGCTCTCGACCTGGCTCGAAGGCGACGGCGTCGACATCAATGCGACGCCGAAGATCGCCGATCACTTCAAGCGCATGACCGATCGTCCCGCGGTGAGCAAGGTGATGGCGGCGCAGAAGGCGTAAGGCCGCGCGGCTGTCGTAGCTATTGTAGGGTGGGCAAAGGCGCAGAGCGCCGTGCCCACCATCTTTCCGAGATTGCAACAGAAGTGGTGGGCACGCTTCGCTTTGCCCACCCTACGAGAGCTTGCGCCTGTCTTGCTCCAGCTCCCGCCCCGTCTCCAGCATCAGCCGCCGCAGCCAGATCGAGCCCGGGTCCATCTGCGCGCGCGTCGGGTGGAACATGAACTGCTCGTCAGTCCCAGGATCGAGCGGCGGCGTCACCGCGACGACGCCGAGCTGCTGCGACAGCGTCGCGATCAGCCGGCGCGGCACGAAGGCGACGAGATCGGTGCGCGCGGCGACGTGCAAGGCTTCGAGATAGCCCGACACGACCAGCGAGACATGTCGCTCGACGCCTTTGCTGCGCAGCCAGGTGTCGATGAGATCCTCGGCATTGCCGCGGATGATCACGCCGACATGGCGGGCGGCCAGGAACGCCTCGCGCCGCTTCAGCTTCGCTCCGACGGGATGGCCGCGCCGCACCGCCAGCGCATCGCTGTCGGTGTAGAGCAGCTGGCGATGAAAGCCCTTGAAGGCATTGCCGATCGAGATCACGAGGTCGATGGTGCGGGCGAACTCGGCGTGGAAAATTGCCGGTCCCCGCCACGGCACCACGTCGATGCGGACATTGGGGGCAAGGCGCGTGACTTTCGCCATCAACGGCGGCATCAACAGCTCGACCGCGAGATCCGGCATCATCAGACGGAATTGCCGCTCGCTGCGCGCGGCATCGAAGTCGTCAGGCACGAACAGCCCGCGCACCTGATCGAGCGCCTGCGCCAGCGGTGCGCGCAGGGCCTGGGCCCGCGGCGTCAGCTCCATCCGTACGCCGGTGCGCACCAGCAGCGGGTCGCTGAAGATGTCGCGCAGGCGCTGCAAGGCGTGGCTCGTCGCGGGCTGTGACAGGCCGATCCTCATGGCCGCGCGGCTGACATTGGCCTCGCGCAGCAATGCGTCGAGCGCGGTCAACAGGTTGAGGTCGAGCGAATTCAAATTCATCAGGTGAATAGATATCATATTTCATATCGATTTGAAGAATGCTGTCGGCCCGGCGATGATCTCCGCGTTGTCACCACGAGGAGATGCCGCCATGAATGCGAGCGCCAACAAGAAACTGCTGCAGGATATCTTTGCCGCGGCCGCCAATCCCGATCCCGCCGCGCGCGACCGCGCCCTGTTCACCGCAAGTCTCGCCGACGACGCCAAATGGGTCGTGACCGGGCAATATTCCTGGTCGCGCACTTTTTCGGGCAAGCAGTCGATCCTGAACGACCTGCACGGCTATGTCCGCACCCGCCTGCGCGACCGCACGCGCACGATCGCGCACCGCTTCATCGCCGACGGCGACATCGTGGTGGTCGAAGCCAAGGGCGACAACGTCACGCCCGAGGGCGCACGCTACGACAACGACTATTGCCTGGTGTTTCGCCTGGAGGACGGCAAGATCAAGGAGATCCGCGAGTACTGCGACTCGGTGCTGACCGAGAAGGCGCTCGGCCCGTTTCCGCACTCGGTCGCGGGGGCCGCGAGCTAGCAGCCTCCGACCACCGGCGTCGACGCCGATGGTCCGGAAGCATCCCTGACGAACGGCATGCATCGGTCTGCATGACCCGGCGCATTCGCATGCGGCTTTGCATAGCTGCCGACAAAATCAGCAGATTTGCCGTCGGCCGAGACCGGGCGCGCGAGGAATTTGAAGGTTCAATTAAGAAGTGTCCCCCATTGTGTCGCGGTGCAGCGTAGGCCGCCAGTGGCGCGGCGTGCGGCTGTCGGAGTGGCCGTGACGATCGCCGGAGTTGTTCGGTCCCTCGAATTCACATGCATCTGGGTGGACAGTGGGAATGCCGAAATTTCGTTTGCGGATCAGGGGACGCCTGTACGCAGGCTTCATGGCCCTGGTGGCGGTCGGTCTCGTGATGGCAGTGGTTGCCGTCTGGAATTTGCGGGACGTGCAGGATCAGGTCGCAAGACAATCCGCCCTCTCGGACAGCACGGCGCGGGTGCTGGAAATATCGGCCCATCTGCAGGCGATTCAGCGGGCCAATTTGCGCTACGTCTACGACGCCAACGAGCCCGCGATGAAGGAGGCGCAGGAGCGGGAGACCGCGGCAACCGAGCTGCTGCGGGTCGGCGCGCAGGGGACGCTGTCCGAGGAGCGGCGCGCGCTCTACAACGGCCTGATCGACGACATCGCCAAAATGCGACGCCTGCGTGACAATCTCGGCGACGCCGTCAACGAGACGAGAACGGGCAAGGCGACGCTGCTTCCGAGCGGCGAGGAGCTGGCCACCAAGACGGGCAAGCTCGTCGACGTAGCGCGCGCCGCCGTCGATGAAGATACCGCTTCCCTCGTCGCCGATCTCGAATCCCGCATCCTGCTCGTGCGGATCGCAAACTGGCGTTTTCTGGCGCTGCGCGATACCCAGGGACCTGCGACCTTCAGGGCGAGCGTCGACCGGGCCGCGCAACGGCTCGCGGCGCTCGAAAAGAGCCCGCAGGCGGCGGAGCTGCGAGCTGCGCTCGCGCCGGTGAAGACTTCGCTCGGGCTCTACAAGTCGGCGTTCGAGGCGACGTCGGCCGCGATGCTTCAGGCCGACGAGATCTACCACAAGAACCTCGCGCCCCTCATCGTCGACAGCATCGGCAAGCTCAAGACCGCGGAAACCACGCTGAAGAAGGACTATCGGGACTCGCGCAATAATGCCGAAGCCGTGCTTGCGGGAACGACGACCGTTCAGGAGATCGCAGGCATCCTCGCCATCCTGTTCGGCGGCATCGTCGCCGTCCTGATCGCACGCAGCATCGTCGGTCCGCTGACCTCGATGACGCAGGCGATGGGGCGGCTTGCCGGCGGCAATCTCGAGGTCGAGATTCCCGGCCGCGGCAAGGCCGACGAGATCGGCGACATGGCCAAGGCGATCCAGGTGTTCAAGGACAACATGATCGAGACCGAGAGCATGCGCGCCGAGCAGGCCGCGCTCGAGGCGCGGCAGGCCGAGAGCCGCAAGAAAGACATGGCCAGGCTCGCCGATCAGTTCGAGCAGGCGGTCGGCGAGATCGTCAACACGGTGACGTCGGCATCGAGCGAGCTCGAAGCCTCCGCAGGCACGTTGACCACGACCGCCGCGCGGGCCCAGGACCTCTCGACGGAGGTCGCCAGCGCCTCGCAAGAGGCCTCGGCCAATGTGCAGGCGGTCGCCTCGGCGACCGAGGAGCTTTCCTCCTCGGTCTCCGAGATCGCCCGCCAGGTGCAGGAATCCGCCCGCATCGCCACCGAGGCTGTCGGTCAGGCGAGTCGGACCAACGAGCGCGTCGGCGCCCTCTCCAAGGCCGCCGCGCGGATCGGTGACGTCGTCGAGCTGATCAGCACCATCGCCGGCCAGACCAACCTCTTGGCGCTGAACGCCACGATCGAGGCGGCGCGAGCGGGCGAAGCCGGCCGCGGCTTCGCGGTGGTCGCGACCGAGGTCAAGGCGCTCGCCGAGCAGACGGCCAAGGCCACCGGCGAGATCGCCCAGCAGGTTTCCGGCATCCAGGCCGCGACCGAGGAATCGGTCGGCTCGATCAGGGAGATCAGCGGCACCATCGAGCGGCTGTCGGAGATCTCGTCGACGGTCGCCGCCGCCGTGGAGCAGCAGGGCGCGGCGACGCAGGAGATCTCCCGCAACGTCCAGCAGGCGGCCCAGGGCACGCAGCTCGTCTCGTCCAACATCGGCGACGTGCAGCGCGGCGCGTCCGAGACCGGGTCGGCCTCCTCGCAGGTGCTCTCGGCGGCGCGCTCGCTCTCGGCCGACAGCAACCGGTTGAAGCAGGAAGTCGCCAAGTTCCTGAGCTCGGTCCACGCCGCCTGAAGTCTCGAACGCAAAAGGCCACGCGCATGCGCGTGGCCTTGAAGCGGCGCGATCAGGCCACCTTGGTCGTCATGTGCTTGAACATGTTGGCGCGCGCTTCGTCGTCCATCTCGGCCTTGAAGGTGAACTTGTCCTTCAGGGCGATGGCGCGCGCCGCCGCCGGGCGCGCCGAGATCTCGTCGAACAGCCGCTTCACGTTCGGGTAACGCGCAAAGGCGTCGTCGCCGAGCTTGAACGGCACCATCCGCGCCCAGCCCCACAGCGCCATGTCGACGATCGAATAGCTGTCGCCGACCATGTAGCGGCGGCCTTCGAGGCGGCTGTCGAGAACCTTGTAGTGACGGTCGGTCTCGTACTGATAGCGGTTGTGGGCGTAGTCGTGGTTCTGGTCCTTCGGCGCAAAATGCTTGAAGTGCACGGCCTGTCCGGAAAAGGGACCGACGCCGCTCGCGACGAACATCAGCCACGACAGCAATTCGGCGCGGTTGGAGGGGAGGAATTTGCCGGTCTTCTCGGCGAGATAGAGCAGGATGGCGTTCGAATCGAACACGATGGTGCCGCCATCGTCGATCGCCGGCACCTTGCCGTTCGGATTGATCTTGAGGAATTCCGGCGTGAACTGCTCGCCTTTGCGGGTGTCGATCTTCACCGGCTCGAAGGGCAGGCCGGATTCTTCGAGATAGAGCGCGACCTTGGTCGGGTTCGGTGATCCATTGAAATAGAACTTGAGCATCAAGCATCTCCCCGGTGTCTATGGCCGCGCGAAGGACGCGGCGTCGTTGGGCGAGCCTGTCTTGCCTGAACCTCGTCGGAGAGAGCAACCGGCGAGTTTGCCGGGCGGTGTCTGCACGGTACGCAGATCAGGCGGCGTAACAGAGGCCGATTGCCGCCGCGATGACCATGGCCGCACCCACGGCCTCCAGCCGCAGGCCGAGCCGGGCGGCGAGATGCATGTCGGAGGCCCGCGCCGCGCGCTCCGAACCGCGCGCATAGCCATGAACGATGACGTCGTGGTTGAAATTGTCGTGCGCCTCGTTGCTGCTGGCGAGCCCGACGCAGATCACGAGCACGCCGAACAGCGCCAGGCCGAAAAACCCGAGCAGCGCGATCAGGAACATCGGAAACATGCCAATCAGGAAGATCGGCAGCAGTGGCACCAGCAGCAATGTCTCGGACTGTCGTCGCATGGGAGCCGGACCGTCAGGACGGAGGCTGATGGAGTGAATCTAGTCCCGTCTGGCGCGGCTTTCAACTCACGGCCCTGTCATTCCGGGGCGCGCCTCTTGGCGCGAGCCCGGAATCCATCGGGCGGCATGGGACGCGGTTGGATGGATTCCGGGCTCGCGCGCTTCGCACGCGCCCCGGAATGACGGCGAGGGAAAACTACCCCGCCGCCATGCCGGCGCGGATCTCGGCGCGGAGCTCGTCGATCAGCTTGAGGCCCTTCTTGGTCTCGACGTGCCAGAAGGTCCAGCCGTTGCAGGCCTGCGCGCCTTGTGCCACCGCGCCGATGCGGTGGATCGAGCCGACCTTGTCGCCGAGCATGATGGCGCCGTCGGCGCGCACCAGCGCCCCCAGCTTCTTCTTGGCGTCGAACAACTTGGTGCCGGGCATGATCATGCCGCGCTCGATCAGCTCGGAGAACGCAACGCGCGGTGCCTCGCGCGCGGTCATGAACGGGGCAAGGCTCTCTTCCGGCAGCGGCTCGACCTTGGCGATCCGTGCCTCGGCGGCCTTGGCGTAGGTCTTGTCGCGCTCGAAGCCGATATAGGAGCGGCCGAGGCGCTTGGCGACCGCACCGGTGGTGCCGGTGCCGTTGAAGGGATCGATCACGAGATCGCCGGGCTTGGACGAGGACAGCAGCACGCGCGCCAGCAGGCCTTCCGGCTTCTGCGTCGGATGCACTTTCTTGCCGTCGGCGCCCTTGAGGCGCTCGTCGCCGGTGCAGAGCGGGATCAGCCAGTCGGACCGCGCCTGCACGTCCTCGTTGGCCGCCTTCAGCGCCTCGTAGTTGAACGTGTAGCCCTTGGCTTTTTCGTCACGCGCGGCCCAGATCATGGTCTCGTGCGCGTTGGTGAAGCGGCGGCCGCGGAAATTCGGCATCGGATTGGTCTTGCGCCAGACGATGTCGTTCAGCAGCCAGAAGCCGAGGTCCTGCATGATGGCGCCGACGCGGAAGATGTTGTGATAGGAGCCGATCACCCAGATCGTCGCCGACGGCTTCATGGCGCGGCGTGCGGCGAGCAGCCAGGCGCGGGTGAAATCGTCATAGGCGGCAAACGAATCGAACTTGTCCCAGTCGTCGTTGACGGCATCGACATGGGATTCGTCGGGGCGCTTGAGATCGCCCTTGAGCTGCAGATTGTAGGGCGGGTCGGCGAACACCAGGTCGACACTGCCTGCCTGGAGCTTCGACATCTCGGCGACGCAATCGCCGACGATGATGCGATGCGACGGGGACTCAAAATTTGTGCGGGGCGCCCTTGCAGACGCCCCGCGACGCGACTCTACCATGACTCAAGAACTCTGACTCAGGCGACGCTGTCGGCGACGCGGGACCAAACAACCGACTGGCCGTTACATTGAAGGGGCAAAGTAAAAATCGACTTAACCCGCCGCTTTCGTGAGCAGTCCTCGCATCATCGTTCGAGCCTGCGTTGTCGTGCGCGTTCGCCTTGTTTTACAGTGTATTTCGCGCTCGCGCGGCTCGCGGGATCGATCGTGGCGGCAAAAAGGCCGTAAATTTCTCTCGGAAAAAACTGCTCGGCCCTCGGAAAAATTTGCTGGCGTCGACAGGCTGTCGCACTAGGCAATTTTTGCCGGCCACGATATTGATAAAAGCAACGGAAATTTTACGTATGTGGCGCGTTGAGCTTTCGCGTTTCCGTGCGCCGTCGAAACTTAAATCAGGGACCCCAGAGGAAAGGCCGCCATGCGCTACGATGACTTCCGCCGCAGCGACGACATCGAGGATCGTCGCGACGAAGGTGGCGGCTTTGGCGGCGGGGGAGGCGGGTTCGGCCTGCCGATGGGTGGCGGCGGGCTCGGCATCGGCACCATCATCATCCTCGGCCTGGTCGGCTACGCCTTCGGCATCGATCCCCGCATCCTGATCGGCGGCGCCGAGATCCTCACTGGCGGCGGCCATGCGCCGAGCTACCAGACCGATCGCCAGGCCTCCTCCGGCAAGCGCGGCGCGCCGACCGACGAGATGGGCAGCATGATCTCCGGCATCCTCGGCGAGATCGACGATCGCTGGACCGAGATCTTCCAGGCCAGCGGCCAGACCTATACCGGTCCGAAGATCGTGCTGTTCCGCAACGCCACCAATGGCGGGCGCTGCGGCATGGCGCAGTCGGCGATGGGGCCGTTCTATTGTCCGCCCGACCGGACCATCTTCCTCGACACCGGCTTCTTCCGCGAGGTCGAGACGCGCTTCCGCGGCTGCTCCGGCAAGTCGGCGTGCAATTTCACCACGGCCTACATCATCGCGCATGAAGCCGGCCATCACATCCAGAACCTGCTCGGCATCATTCCGCGCGTGACGCGGCTGCAGCAGCAGGTCGGCTCGAAGGCCGAGGCCAATGCGCTCCAGGTCAAGGTGGAGTTGCAGGCCGACTGCCTGTCCGGCGTCTGGGTCAACCGCGAAGCGAAGAAGCGTCCGAACTTCCTCGAGCCCGGCGACATCGAGGCCGCGCTGAGCACGGCGAGCGCGATCGGCGACGACACGCTGCAGCGCCAGGCCACCGGCCGCGTCGTGCCCGACTCCTTCACCCACGGCTCGGCGGCGCAACGCAAGCAATGGTTCATGACCGGCTACCAGCAGGGCACGGTCCAGGCCTGCAACACGTTTGGTAGCGGCGGGCCGTAGACACAGGTGCTCGTGCCCCGGACGCAGCGCAGCGCTCTTGCGGTGCGCTGCAGAGCCGGGGCCCACCTTGCAGGTCGCGCCAGTTTAGAAATGAGTCCCGGCTCTGCGCTGCACCGCTTCGCGCTGCATCGCGTCCGGGACACGAGAGGATGTAGCAATGGCCTCCATCGACGAATCCAAACAATTCATCCCGCTCAACATCGCGGTGCTCACGGTGTCCGACACGCGCGCGCTTGCGGATGACAAGTCCGGCCAGACCCTCGCCGACCGTGTCACCGCCGCGGGCCATCATCTCGCCGCGCGCGAGATCGTCACCGACGACGTCGAGGCGATCCGCGCCGTGATCCGCCGCTGGATTGCCGATAGCGGCGTCGACGTCGTCATCACCACCGGCGGCACCGGCTTTACCGGGCGCGACGTCACGCCGGAGGCGATCGAGCCGCTGTTCGAGAAGCGCATGGACGGCTTCTCCATCGCCTTCCACATGCTGAGCCACGCCAAGATCGGGGCCTCGACGATCCAGAGCCGCGCCACCGCGGGCGTGGCGGGCGCGACCTACATCTTCTGCCTGCCCGGCTCGCCCGGCGCCTGCCGCGACGGCTGGGACGGCATCCTGGCGGCCCAGCTGGACTACCGCACGCGCCCCTGCAACTTCGTCGAGATCATGCCGCGGCTGGACGAGCATCTGCGCAGGCCGAAGGCGCAGGGCGCGACGGTGTGAGCGCGCGCTGGTACGCGTGCATCATTCGTAAGCCAAGCACAAGGTCTCGTAGGGTGGGCAAAGCGAAGCGTGCCCACGACTTCTGTCGCAATGCTGGGATCGGTGGGCACGGCGCAAGTGCGCCTTTGCCCACCCTACGACACCTGATTGGCGGAGACATAGCTCGCACAGTCACATGCGTCGCGCCCGCACCGAGATCAGAGATCCAGCTCCCACGTCTCTCCGACCAGATCGGCGCCGAAGCTGTGATGCTTCTCTTCCTTCACCAGCCTGAATCCCGTACTCTTGTAGATCCCGCGTGCGGCAACGAGGATGCTCTGCGTCCACAGCGTCATCTTGCTGTAGCCGCGTTCGCGGGCGCCCTGGATGCATTGCTCGACGAGTGCGCGGCCGACACCGAGGCCCCGTGCTTTCTTCTCCACCTGCAACAGGCGGAGCTTTGCGATCTCGTCCGCGGCCTTGACCAGGAACACCGAGCCGACCGGCTCGCCGCCGACCTCCGCGATCCAGCAGTGCTCGCGCGCGGCGTCGTAATTCCTGATGAACTGCGCGCAGATCTCGGCGACCAGCGCCTCGTAGCTGATGTCCCAGTTGTAGTCCGCGGCGTAGGCGGCAGCCTGGCGGGAGACGACCCAGCCCATGTCGCCGACGCGATGGCTGCGCAGCATGAAGGACGCGGGCTGGCTTCGGCGTTGCTCCAGCACGGCCTCGATGGTCGCCATGGCCTGTGTGAGCCGCGTGGCATCGCCGGGCGAGAGCTGAGCCAGCATCGCGGCGACCTCGTTTTGCGAGCTCAGGTTCAGCTTGGCGAAGGCCTGCCGGCCCTTGGCGGTGAGGCTGAGCTGGTATTGCCTGCGGTCCGCGGGCAGGGGCTTTCGCGTGATCAGCCCCTTTTCGTCGAAGCTCTGGACGATGCGGCTGAGATAGCCGGGATCGAGACCGAGCTCGCTGCCGATCTCTTTTGCCGCAAGGTCGTCGCGATGGGCGAGTTCGTAGAGCACCCGCGCCTCGCTGAGCGAGAACGGGCTCTTGCCGAGGTGCTGGTCGAGCACACCGAGCTTGCGGGTGTAGAAGCGGTTGAAGGCGCGGACCGCCGCGACATGGTCGCCCGTGACCTGTTCGGCCACGGCGCTTGAGGGCGAAGCTTTCGACAGCATGGGATCACCTCGATATTTGCCATTGTCAATTAATTATTTGACGTTGGCAAGTATCTCGGCGCTTCAGGCGACCATGACGATCCGGCTGCGCAGCATGATCCGGGACGACCGGCCGAGCCGCCGGAGCAGCCGCGCCTCGGAATGGCGGGCGTGGGGCGGGTAGCCGCCGATCCGGTCGTAATGATCACGCGCAATCAAAAGTCCCTGATCGCCCAGCGGACCGACGAGCTTTCGCGCCACGGCCCAGAGGACGTCGCGCAACGCGGTATTCCCGTAAGGCGAGCGCGCATAGCGGAACACCGCCGCACGATCCCGGCCACTGGTGGCGACGGCCTGGATGAACTGGGTGGTCTCCTCGATCCAGCCGGTTTCCAGCACGGCACCGGCAGGCAGGAACATCAGCCACTGCGATCGGGCCTGGAGCGCGCCGGCGGCGAGCGCAGCGCCTTGCGAATGTCCCTCGAAACCGATGAAACGGCAACCTGCGACGTCGGCAACGCGTTCGATGACGCCGTTGCGCGTGCCGTCGACCAGAAGCACTTCCCGGATCACGCCGGCGGCGGCGCCGGGGACCAGCGCGGCGAGGGTTGCGACCGCCGTCTGCTCGACGCCTTCGGTCGGGATGATGACGCTCAGCATGATTGAGGCTTCAGTGTCTGCACTTCGGGAGAAGCGTAGCGTTGCATGATGTTGTCATAAACCCGTCGCGCTGCCGAGTGCAACTTTCGGACGGCGCTTCGGCGTGCGATGGTAAACTGCCGCCAGTTCATTGCAGCCAAATGTGTCCGGCGCGGGCTGGCAATATTGCCGAATGTTTCGGCACGAGCCGATCCTGACGGTATTAACCCGGAGCTTCATGGCGGCATTCGCCGCGCGGCCGTCGGTTTCCTCGGACGAGGCGGCAGCTTGGGGGAAGGTCGAACGAAATGCGTGATCTCGGTGCCGGGAGAGACCTTGTATGAACGCCGATCAACTCGCCGTTAACGCGGCGCCGACGTCGCCGAAGCAGGAGGCCGCGCCGACCTTGCGGATCCGGGCGCTGATGCTGGGCGACCGCATCAATGCATCTGGCCTCGAGATCGGCACGCTGGTGTCCTCGACGCCGGCCGCCTTCCGCGTCCATGCCGGCCTTGCCGTGATCTTTCGCTACGGTGTCGTCGTGCTGATCGGGCTGTTGCCGTCGGAGGAGAAAGTCCTCGTCGATAATCTGAAATCCCGCGTGACGGGAGAGCTCAGCCCGTACGAGGAGGAGATCGCGCAGGCGCAGCTCTGCAACGAGGAGGCCGCCGAGACGATCCAGCCGGGCGGGCCGATCTGCCTCGCCAAATTCTCGGACGACCGGCTGCTGCTGGTCGCGGATGCGCTCGCCAAGAGCACGTCGCTGGCGCGCGACGAGCGCCGCGTCGCCGCGGTGTTCGACGTCATCGAACCGTTTGCACGGGAGCTCGCCGAGCACGGCCGCACGCCGCGCCGGCGCAAGGGCATTCTGCAATTGATCGGCAACGCACTGCTGGTGCAGCAGCGCGTCGCCGGCCGCGTCGCGGTGGCGGAGAAACCCGACGTGCTCTGGGAGAAGCCCGAGCTCGACCGGCTTTATTCGCGTCTCGAGGACGAGTACGAGCTGAAGGAGCGCCTCGACACGCTCGAGCGCAAGCTCGCCGCGGTGTCGGAGACCGCCAACGCGTTGACCGACATCATCGACACCCAGCGCTCGCTGCGCCTCGAGATCGCGGTCGTGGTGCTGATTTTGATCGAGGTCGCGATGGGGTGTTTTCAGATATGGTCGGGGACGCACTGATAGCGGAATCTATTGCCGGCATGATAGGACAGTACGATTGATCTGCGCGGCCGCCGCATTCTTCGTCATTGCGAGCGAAGCGAAGCAATCCAGAATCCCGCCGCAGAACCAGTCTGGATTGCTTCGCTTCGCTCGCAATGACGGCTTGGCTGATATCATCGGCTAGCCGGATGAGCGATCATCGTCCGCAGCACCGCAGAATCGTAGGGTGGGCAAAGGCGCGCTTGCGCCGTGCCCACCGCCCATCGGTGGGCACGCTTCCGCCTTCGCTCTTCGAGCTACGGCGGACAAGTCGCTTTGCCCACCTTACGACACTCCCTTTCGGCTGGAGCTCACATCGCTCGCAGCACCGCAGCGCAATGGCGCGCGATCATCATCTCTTCGTTGGTGGGAATGACGAAGACCGCGACGGTGCTGTCGTTGTCGTTGATGCGCTCACGCGCAGCGTCGTTGCTCGCGGCATCGATGCGCACGCCCAACCAGGCGAGACGCTCACCGATCGCGCCGCGGATCTCCTTTGCATGCTCGCCGATGCCGCCGGTGAAGATCAGGCAGTCCAGGCCGCCGAGCGTGGTCGCCATCATCGCGACCTGCTGCGCGGCACGGAAGGTGAAGAGATCGACGGCCTCATGCGCCGCAGCCTCGGGGCTTGCCAGCAGCGTGCGCATGTCCGCAGAGATGCCGGAGACGCCGATGAGCCCGGACTCGTGATAGAGCAGGTGCTGGACCTCTGCGACCGACATGTTCTCGTGCTGTTGCAGGTAGAGCAACACGCCCGGATCGATCGCACCGCAACGCGTGCCCATCACGAGGCCGTCGAGCGGCGTGAGCCCCATCGTGGTGTCGATGCTGCGGCCATTGCGCAAGGCGCAGAGGCTGGCGCCATTGCCGAGATGTGCGATGATTGTGCGCTTTGCGACGAGCTCCGGCGCGATCTCGGCCAGGCGTCCCGCGACATATTCGAACGAGAGGCCGTGAAAGCCGTAGCGCCTGACCCCACGCGCCTCGAATTGCCGGGGAATGGCGAAGCGGCTCGCCGGCGGTGCGAGGCCGTGGTGGAAGGCGGTGTCGAAACACGCGATCTGCGTCAGCCCGGGCCGGATCGCCGCGAGCCTGCGCACAGGCGCGAGGCAGCGCGGCTGGTGCAGCGGCGCGAGCGGCGTCAAGGCCTCCAGCTTCGCTATGATGTCGTCGGTCAGGACCACCGGGCCTGAATGATCCGGCCCGCCGTGAACGATGCGGTGGCCGACGGCCCGCAGGCTGCGTCCACCGAACCGGTCCTCAATGAAGGGGAGCACGTCGGCGAACAGATGGCCGCCGGCTGCCTCCGGCGCCCCCTTCCTTGTCTCGAACAGGTCTTCGCCCGTGGGGCCCTTCACCACCAACCGGGGTTTGGCTTCGTGCTCGTCCAGCAGGCCCTTGCAGAGCAGGGCAGGCTCGGCCGCCGCGACATCGAACAGGCCGAACTTGATGCTCGACGATCCCGAGTTGAGAACGAGGATCGCGTCCGTCATCGCTAGTCGCCGGCCTCGGTCGGCGTGTTGCCGCCGGCGCTGTTTTGCCAGACCCAGTCACGAATCTCAGGCATGTCCTCGCCATGCTCGCGGACATAACGGGAGTGTTCGATCAGTCTGTCGCGGAATTGCTGCTTCACCTGCGCGGCCTTCGTCGCCAGTCCCGGCACGCGTTCGATGGCCTCGATCGCGAGATGGTAGCGGTCGAGCTCGTTGAGCACGACCATGTCGAAGGGCGTCGTCGTGGTGCCTTCCTCGGCAAAGCCGCGCACATGCATGCCGGCATGGTTGGTGCGGTTATAGGTCAGCCGGTGGATGAGGTAGGGATAGCCGTGATAGGCAAAGATCACAGGCTTGTCGCGCGTGAACAGGCTGTCGAAGTCGCGGTCGGACAGGCCGTGCGGATGCTGCTCGCGCGGCTGCAGCGTCATGAGATCGACGACGTTGACGACGCGGATGCTCAAATCCGGCAGCGCCTTGCGCAAGAGGTCGACGGCGGCGAGCGTCTCCAGCGTCGGCACGTCGCCGGCGCAGGCCATCACCACGTCGGGCTCGCCCTTTCCGTCCTCCGTTCCCGCCCAGGTCCAGATGCCGATGCCGGCAGCGCAATGCGTCGCGGCGTCCTGCATCGAGAGCCATTGCGGCGCCGGCTGCTTGCCGGCGACGATCACGTTGACGCGGTTGTAGGTGCGCAAGGCATGATCGGCGATCCACAACAGCGTGTTGGCGTCCGGCGGGAAGTAGATGCGGACGATGTCCGCCTTCTTGTTGGCGACGAGATCGACGAAACCGGGGTCCTGATGGCTGAAGCCGTTATGGTCCTGGCGCCAGACATGCGAGGTCAGAAGATAATTGAGCGAGGCGATCGGACGCCGCCACGGCAGCTCCCGCGTCACCTTCAGCCATTTGGCATGCTGGTTGAACATGGAATCCACGATGTGGATGAAGGCCTCGTAGCAGGAGAAGAAGCCGTGCCGTCCCGTGAGCAGGTAGCCCTCCAGCCAGCCCTGGCAGAGATGCTCGCTCAGCACCTCCATCACGCGGCCGTCCTGCGCGAGGTGCACGTCGTAAGGCTCGGTCGGCTCCATCCAGACGCGCTCGGTGGCTTCGAACACCGCGTCGAGCCGGTTCGACGCCGTCTCGTCCGGGCCCATGATGCGGAAGTTTCGATGCTGGGCGTTGAGGCGAACGACGTCGCGCAGGAATTTGCCGAGCTCGCGCGTCGCTTCCGCCACGACCTCGCCGGGTTGCGGCACCTCGATCGCGAAGCTGCGGAAGTCCGGCAGCTTCAGCTCCTTCTTCAACACGCCGCCATTGGCATGTGGATTGGCGCCCATCCGCCTCGTGCCTTCCGGCGCGAGCGCCTGAAGCTCGGCAATGAGCGCACCGCCTTCGTCGAACAGTTTTTCCGGCTCGTAGCTGCGCATCCAGTCTTCGAGCACCTTGAGATGCGCCGGGTTCTCGCGGCAGCCTGCGACCGGCACCTGATGGGCGCGCCAAAAACCCTCGACCTTCTTGCCGTCGACCTCCTTCGGGCCGGTCCAGCCCTTCGGGCTGCGCAGCACGATCATCGGCCAGCGCGGCCGCTCGACGCGCGTGCGGCCGTCGCGGGCAT
This sequence comes from Bradyrhizobium sp. CCBAU 11357, assembly GCF_028128865.1. Taxonomy (NCBI): domain Bacteria; kingdom Pseudomonadati; phylum Pseudomonadota; class Alphaproteobacteria; order Hyphomicrobiales; family Nitrobacteraceae; genus Bradyrhizobium; species Bradyrhizobium sp. CCBAU 11357. The sequence continues at coordinate 69,496 of NZ_LBJW01000093.1, forward strand.
GTTGCTGGATCGAGCGGATGCTGGCGAACGCGACGTCCAGCGCATCGGCCATGGCCCGGTGCATCAATTTGGGATCGTCGCCGCTGACGAACAGCGGCTCGTGGCCGAACCCGCGGAAGAGGTCGCGGATCTCCGCGTCTTGCATCCGTCCGAGCACGGTGGGGCCCGCGATCTTGTAGCCGTTGAGATGCAGGATCGGCAGCACTGCGCCGTCATGGGCTGGGTTCAGAAACTTGTTGGAGTGCCAGGATGCCGCGAGCGGCCCGGTTTCGGCCTCGCCGTCGCCGACCACGCAGGCGGCGATCAAGTCCGGGTTGTCGAATGCCGCGCCATAGGCGTGCACAAGCGCATAGCCGAGCTCGCCGCCTTCGTGGATGGAGCCCGGCGTTTCCGGCGCGGCGTGGCTCGGGATGCCGCCGGGGAAGGAGAACTGTCTGAACAGCTTGCGCAATCCGTCCGCATCGCGCGCGATGCCGGGATAGATCTCGCTGTAGCTGCCTTCGAGATAGGTGTTGGCGACCATGCCCGGGCCGCCATGGCCGGGACCGCAGACATAGATCACGCTGACATCGAGCGCGCGGATGACGCGGTTGACATGGGCATAGATGAAGTTCAGGCCCGGTGTCGTGCCCCAATGTCCCAGCAGACGCGGCTTGATGTGCTCGGGCCGCAGCGGCTCGCGCAGCAGCGGATTGTCGAGCAGGTAGATTTGCCCGACCGAGAGGTAGTTGGCGGCGCGCCAATAGCGATCGAGCAGATCGAGGTCGCTGCTCGCTTCGGCCGTTTTTTGTTGGATTGTCATGTTCCTGCCGACCTTCACTTCGCGATCGTCACCAACCCGGTTCCGCGGTGATCGATCCGTCGGTCATGAAACGGGATGGCCGCGACGGCCGTGTTGCGTGAGGTCAAAGGCGGACGCGCGAAGTTTGGGCAGCTCTACTGTGCATGGGGTTGTTTTCACGTTTTTTGTTTGTGTTCTTGATTTGTTCCTGTGTCGTGCTATCTTGGCTGCATGAGTCCAGCATCCTCTCGTGCTCTCAAGCACCCGCCGGTCACGGCGCCCTCCGAGCCGGCGGGTGCGCCTTCGGATTTCCCCGAGCTTGGCGTCGCCATCGACCGGGCGCGCAGACGAGGGCGGGGCGCTCAATCCAACGCCAGCGGCCGCTTTGAGGCCGAGGCGCGCGTCGCTTTCGATGACGGCTGGCAGAGCCTGGACGAGCTGCCGCCGTTCAAGACGACGGTCGCCGTCGACACCTCGCGCAAGGTGATCACCCGCAACGATTCCCCCGACATCGGCTTCGACCGATCGATCAATCCGTATCGCGGCTGCGAGCACGGCTGCGTCTATTGCTTCGCGCGGCCGACCCACGCCTATCTCGGCCTGTCACCCGGGCTCGACTTCGAGTCGAAGCTGTTCGCCAAGCCCGATGCGCCTTTGCTGCTCGAGCGGGAACTCGCCGCCCCCGGCTACGAGCCGCGGATGATCGCAATCGGCACCAACACCGATCCCTACCAGCCGATCGAGCGCGAGCGCAAAATCATGCGCGCCATTTTGGAAGTGCTGGAGGGCGCCGGGCATCCCGTCGGCATCGTCACCAAGTCGGCGCTGGTGCTCCGCGACATCGACATTCTCCAGCGGATGGCCAAGCGCAACCTCGCCAAGGTCGCGATCTCGGTCACCTCGCTCGATCCGAAGCTGGCGCGCACCATGGAGCCGCGGGCCTCGACGCCGCCGAAGCGGCTGGAGGCGCTCAAGCAGCTCTCGGAAGCCGGCATCCCCACCACGGTGATGGTCGCGCCCGTGATCCCCGCCCTGAACGATTCCGAGATCGAGCGCATCCTCGATGCCGCCGCCCATGCCGGCGTCAAGGAAGCCGCCTATGTGCTGCTGCGGCTGCCGCTGGAGGTGCGCGATCTCTTCCGCGAATGGCTGATGGCGAACTATCCGGACCGCTATCGCCACGTCTTCACCCTGATCCGCGACATGCGGGGCGGGCGCGACTACGACGCCAAATGGGGCGAACGGATGAAGGGCACGGGACCGATGGCCTGGACCATCGGCCGCCGTTTCGAGATCGCCTGCGACAGGCTCGGCCTGAACAAGCGGCGCTCCAAGCTGACGACGGACCACTTTGCGCGGCCGAAGCGGAACGGTGATCAGCTCAGCCTGTTCTGATTGGCGGTGGGCGTAGGGCGGCCGGCCTGAATAACGGGAATATCCTGGGTTCCCGGTTGCGCTGGCGAAGCCCCCTGGCGCACGATCCCGGCCATGATTCGGGACAAGTCCGCCAAGACCCCAGCCAAAGACGCGTCCAAAAAGCAGGCCGCGACCAAGGCTGCGCCTGACAAGGCGGCGAAAGCGCCTGCGGCGAAGATGTCTGCAGTCACAGCGGCGAAGGTTGCTGCCGGCAAGAAAGGCGTCATCGCTGTCGCTCCCCCCAGCTTCCGCCGCGAGCGCGCGCTGATCAAGCGCGGCGTCTGGCCGGTCGCGGGCTGTGACGAGGCCGGCCGCGGCCCGCTGGCAGGTCCCGTGGTGGCCGCCGCGGTGATTCTCGATCCCGACCGCATTCCGCGCGGCATCGACGATTCCAAGCGCCTGACCGCCGAGGAGCGCGAAAAGCTGTTCGACAAGATCTGCGCCACCGCGCAGGTCTCGGTCGCCGTCGCGTCGCCGGCGCGAATCGACCGCGACAACATCCTGCGCGCCTCGCTGTGGGCGCTGAAGCGTGCCGTGGTGGCCCTGCCCGAGGCGCCCAGGCACGTCTTCGTCGACGGCCGCGACCGGCTCGACACCGCATGCGATTGCGAGGCGGTGATCGGCGGCGACGGTATCGTGCTGTCGATCGCCGCGGCCTCCATCGTCGCCAAGGTCACCCGGGACCGGCTGATGTGCGCGCTGGCGCAGGACTGCCCCGGCTACGGCTTCGAGCAGCACAAGGGCTACGCCGTCCCCGAGCATCTCGACGCGCTCGATCGCCTCGGCCCCTCCATCCACCACCGCAGCTTCTTCGCCCCCGTCGCCGCCGCCCGCGCCAAGCACAAGCCCTGGACCGTCGAGCCGGTGCAGGACCTGTTCTCGGTCACCGAGGTCGAGGTGCAGGTCGAAGCGAGCGTCCAGATCGACGCCTCCGTAAATCTCTAGCTGATCCTCCCACGGGCATCCGCGCGTCATGGCCGCGCAGGCGGGACAAGCCCGGGCATGACGATCCGCGGCGGTTGCCACAACCCGTGACGCCCTTTATCAAAACAGACGTGAGCGAATAGGGCCGGCTGGACGGGTTGGCTGCACCTTCGGACGTTGCATGCGGTTTACCTCCCTGGTCATCGAGCTCATTCGCGCCCGGCCGCGGCTGATCGTTTGGATTGCCGTGCTGCTGCAGGCCGCCATGTGGCTGTTCGTGGCGCTGGTGTTCTACCGCAGCCCGCCCGGCACCCTCGCGACCCTCTTGGCTTTCGGCAGGGAATACCAGGTCGGCACCGATCTCGGCCCGCCGCTGCCGGTCTGGCTCGCCGACATCGCCTATCGCGCCGCCGGCGGCCACATGTTCGGTGTCTATGTGCTCGCCGAGCTCTGCGAGATCGCGACCTTCATCGCGCTCTATCATCTCTCCCGCGCCGTGGTCGGCTCGCAGCAGGCGGTGCTCGCCGTGCTCCTGACCATGACGGTGTTGGCGTTCTCCTCCTCGGCGCTGGACTTCGGCCCGCTGATCCTGGCGCGGCCGCTCTGGGCGCTCTTGCTGCTGCACTCCTGGCAGATCATCGGCCAGCGCCGCGGCAATGCCTGGTTCGCCTGGTCGATCGAAGCCGGCCTCCTGCTGCTGACGACCCCCGCCGCGATCTTCCTGCTGCTGCTGATCGTCGTCTTTGCGGTCTCGACCGCCGGCGGTCGCCGGACGCTGCGCGGGCTCGATCCTCTGTTCGCGCTGATCGTTGTCGCCGTGCTGGCGCTGCCCTATGCGGTCTGGCTGATGCGCGCCGAGACGCTGACGCTGCCGGCCTTGCCGCAACTCGCCGAGCTCAACGTCCGCGCGCTGCATGCGGCCTGGCTGTTCGGCGGACTGGTGCTCGGGGCGGCAGCGATCCCGGCGCTGACCTTTCTCAACACCGGGGTGGTCGCCGGCAAGGGCGAGGAGCCGCCGATCATCTACCGCCCGCCGGTCGAGCCGCTCGCGCGCAACTTCGTCTATTTCTTCGCGTTCGCTCTGCCGCTCGGCGCGGTGCTGATCTCCGGCGTGCTGGGGCTCGAGTCCGTGGTCGGCGGCCCCGGCGTCGTGCTGATCATGTCGGGGCTTGCCGTGGTCGTCGCGGCCGGCGATCTCATCGCGATGCGTCGCGCGCGCATGCTGCGCATGGTCTGGGCCGCCGCCGTCGCCGCGCCCGCCGCCGGCGTGGTGCTCGCCATCCTGTTCCTGCCCTGGACGGGCGCCAACGAAATTGCGACCTCGATGCCGGCGCGCGCGATCTCTGATTTCTTCGACGAGAGCTTCGCCCGCCGCACCAACCATCGCCTGCGGGCTGTCGCCGGCGAGACCCAGCTCGCCAGCCTGATCACGCTGCATTCCGGCCGGCCGCATCTGTTCATCGACGCCGACCCCGCGCGTACGCCGTGGATGAACCCGACCAAGTTCAGCGAGACCGGCGGCGTCGTGGTCTGGCGCGCCTCCGACACCGCCGGCACGCCGCCGCCGGAGATCCTCAAGCGCTTCCCCGGCATCGTGCCGGAAGTGCCGCGCGCCTTCGAATGGCTGGTGACCGGCCGCCAGCAGCTCCTGCGCATCGGCTGGGCCATCGTGCGGCCGAAGGGGGCGTGACGCCCGCGCGCGCTCCCTCCGTTGTCATTGCGAGCGAAGGAAGCAATCCAGAATCTTTCCGCAGAGGGATTCTGGATTGCTTCGTCGCTTCGCTCCTCGCAATGACGGGGAGGGAGCGGTCCGCCCCTCACGCCCCCGCCAGCGCCTTCGCGATCGATCGCAGGTCCTGCCAGGCCAGCCGCTTGTAGGCCGGCGAGCGCAAGAGATAGGCCGGGTGGAACGTCGGCAGCGCGCGGATCAGCCGCTGGCCGGTGTCGTAGTCGAACCAGCGCCCGCGCGTGCGCATGATGCCTTCGCGCGTTCCCAGCAGCGTCTGCGTCGAGGGATTGCCGAGCGTCACCAGCACGTCGGGGTTCACCACCTCGATCTGGCGCTGGATGAAGGGCAGGCAGATTTGCGTCTCTTGCGGCGTCGGCGTGCGGTTGCCGGGCGGCCGCCAGGGAATGACGTTGGCGATGTACGCGGTGGTGCGGTTGAGTCCGATGGCTCCGATCATCAGATCGAGCAGCTTGCCACTGCGCCCGACGAAGGGCAGTCCCTCGATGTCCTCGTCGCGGCCGGGCGCCTCGCCGACGAACATGATGCGCGCCTGCGGGTTGCCGTCGGCGAACACCAGCCGCGTCGCCGTGTGCTTCAACGCGCAGCCCTCGAAATTCTGCATCAGCTCGCGCAGCGCCTCCAGGGTCGGCGCGGTGCGCGCGGCCTCGCGTGCCGAGGCGATGGCGACCTCCGGTGCAGGCGCAGCTTCCCCGCGCATGACCGCGGGCGCAGCGACCGGGCGCGGCGCCTCGGCTTGCGGGGCCGCGCGCGGACTGGGTGGCGGCGTAACGATTTCCGCCAGGCGGTCTATCGGCTCCTCCGCAAGCGCGCAGTCGACACCGGCCTCCAGATAGAAGGCGAGCAGCTCTCGGACGGTGGGTGCGGGTTCGGGGATCATGGGAAAGTCTGACTTTTATATCACCTTGGGCGGCCTTGCATCCCGGCGGAACGCGATTCCGAGGTTGTCCTACCCGGAAAAATCGGAAACAAGGGGGCGCAAACGACCGAGGACCGTCTCAAGGGCTGAGATCAGATGAGCACCCAAGAACTTCCCCCGCGCGAATCCATGGAATTCGACGTCGTCATCGTCGGCGCCGGCCCCTCCGGTCTGGCGGCCGCGATCCGGTTGAAGCAGCTCAATGCTGATGTCAATGTGGTCGTGGTGGAGAAGGGCTCCGAGGTTGGTGCGCACATCCTCTCGGGCGCCGTCATTGATCCCGCGGGCCTCGACAAGCTGATCCCGGACTGGCGCGAGGATGCCGACTGCCCGCTGAAGACGCAGGTCAAGGACGACCGCTTCTACTGGATGACCGGCGGCGGCGCGATCAAGCTGCCGAATTTCATGATGCCGCCGCTGATGGACAATCATCACTGCTACATCGGCTCGCTCGGCAATGTCTGCCGCTGGCTGGCGCGCAAGGCCGAAGCGCTCGGTGTCGAGATCTATCCGGGCTTTGCCGCGGCCGAAGTGCTCTACGACGAGGAGGGCAAGGTCAAGGGCATCGCCACCGGCGACATGGGCATCGGCCGCGACGGCAAGCCGAAGGACTCCTTCACCCGCGGCATGGAATTGCTCGGCAAGTACACGCTGTTCGCCGAAGGTGCCCGCGGCAGCCTGACCAAGCAGCTCATCAACAAATTCGCCCTCGACGCCAAGAGCGAGCCGCCGAAGTTCGGCATCGGCCTCAAGGAGGTCTGGCAGATCGATCCCGCCAAGCACCAGAAGGGCTTGATCCAGCATTCATTCGGCTGGCCGCTCGACCTCAAGACCGGTGGCGGCTCGTTCCTTTATCACTACGACGACAATCTCGTCGCCGTCGGCTTCGTCGTGCATCTGAACTACGACGATCCCTATCTATCCCCGTTCGACGAATTCCAGCGCTTCAAGACCCATCCCTCGATCCGCGGCATTTTCGAGGGCGCCAAACGGCTCGCCTACGGCGCGCGTGCGATCACCGAGGGCGGCTATCAGTCGGTGCCGAAGCTGAGCTTCCCCGGCGGCGCGCTGATCGGCTGCGCGGCCGGCTTCGTCAACGTGCCGCGCATCAAGGGCGTGCACAATGCGATGGGCACCGGCATGCTGGCTGCCGAACATGTCGCGGCCGCGCTCGCCGCCGACCGCGCCAATGACGAGCTCGTCGAATACGAGAACGCCTGGCGCTCCTCATCGGTCGGCAAGGACCTGTTCGTGGTCCGCAACGTCAAGCCATTGTGGTCGAAATTCGGCACCGTGCTCGGCGTCGCGCTGGGCGGCTTCGACATGTGGTGCAATACGCTGTTCGGCGCCTCGCTGTTTGGCACGCAGTCGCACGTCAAGCCCGACCGCGCCACGCTCGATCCGGCCAAGAGCCACGCGCCCAGGACCTACCCGAAGCCTGACGGCAAGATCACGTTCGACAAGCTGTCCTCGGTGTTCCTGTCCAACACCAATCACGAGGAGGACCAGCCGATCCATCTGAAGGTCACCGACATGAACCTCCAGAAGACCTCCGAGCACGACGTCTACGCCGGCCCCTCGAATCGCTATTGCCCGGCTGGCGTCTATGAATGGATCGAGGAGGGCTCCGGTCCTCGCTTCCAGATCAACGCCCAGAACTGCGTCCACTGCAAGACCTGCGACGTGAAGGATCCCAACGGCAACATCACCTGGGTTCCCCCGGAGGGCGGCGGCGGCCCGAATTACGAGGCGATGTGAGGGCGCATCGCACGGGTGACAAGGGCGCACGTTCCCGTGAGGACGAGGCTGCGGCGACCCGCCGCGGCCACGATAAGGCCATAGTGGCGGCGTCTTGGGGCGCTCGCGCGGCTTCATTGGGCCGGTTTGGGCGCGATCTTCCCGGTCCGAATCCTTGCGGCGAAGCGCCAAAAGCGGCATTGTCGGCCTGACGGTTCCGGGTCCGAATGTCACCGGCCGCATTCGCATGCGATACGGCCTTCTGCTGCAAACCCAGGCACCACCAACTCAAGGCGAGCCCTGATGTTTTCAAATCGTTTCAACCGCTGGACTGCTGCCGCCATCGCCCTCATGGGCACTGCGATCGCGACGGTCCCCGGCGCGGTCCTGGCGCAGACGCCGGATCATCCGGAGAACACGGCGGCGCAGTTTCCGACGCGAAACGATCTGAAGTCGCTCACCGGCGCCGGCAGCTATCTCGCCGCCCGCCACGCCAGCGTCGAGCGCGACGCGGCCTCGGCCGCCGCATTCTACCGTTCGGCGCTCCGCACCGATCCCAAGAACAACGAGCTGCTCGACCGTGCCTTCATCTCGTCGGTCGCCGACGGCGACATCGACGAGGCGGTCAAGCTCGCCGAGCGCATCCTCACCATCGACAAGACCAATCGCGTCGCGCGCCTCGTCGTCGGCGTGCATGATCTCAAGGTGAAGAAGTACGCGGCCGCGCAGACCAACATCAACCAGTCGATCCGCGGTCCCATCACCGATCTCGTCGCCACGCTGTTGTCGGGCTGGGCCGCCTATGGTGCGGGCGATGCCAAGGGCGGTGTCGCGAACATCGACAAGTTGGCAGGTCCGGAATGGTATCCGCTGTTCAAGGACCTCCACACCGGCATGATCCTGGAGCTCTCCGGCAAGGAAAAGGACGCCGGCACCCGCTTCGAGCGCGCCTACAAGCTCGACGATTCCATGCTGCGCGTGACCGAGGCCTATGCGCGCTGGCTGTCGCGCAACAAGGATTCTGCCGCGGCCACCAATGTCTACCAGGCCTTCGACAAGAAGCTGGCACGCCATCCGCTGATCCAGGAAGGCCTGCGCGACACCAAGGCCGGCAAGAAGATGGCGCCGCTGGTCGATTCCGCGCAGGCTGGCGCTGCCGAAGCGCTCTACGGCATCGGCGCGACGCTGACCCGCCGCGGCGGCGAGGACCTGGCGCTGGTCTATCTCCAGCTCTCGCTCTACCTGCAGCCGAGCCATCCACTGGCGCTGCTCTCGCTCGCCGATCTCTACGAATCGGTGAAGCGGCCGCAGATGGCGATCAAGGTCTATGAGCGCGTGCCCGCGAACTCGCCGCTCAAGCGCAACGCGCAGATCCAGCTCGCCATCGATCTCGATTCCGCCGACCGCACCGACGACGCGATCAAGATCCTCAAGGGCGTCACAACGGAGGATGCCAAGGACCTCGAAGCCATCATGGCGCTCGGCAATATCGAGCGCGGCCGCAAGCGCTTTGGCGAGTGCGGCGCGACCTATTCGAAAGGCATCGACGTGCTGCCGGCCGGAAACGACAAGGCCAACAGCGTCTGGTACTATTATCGCGGCATCTGCGAGGAGCGCTCCAAGCAATGGGCCAAGGCCGAGGCCGACATGAAGAAGGCGCTGGAGCTGCAGCCCGACCAGCCGCACGTCCTCAACTATCTCGGCTATTCCTGGATCGACCAGGGCGTGAATCTCGACGAAGGCATGAAGATGATCAAGCGTGCCGTCGAGCAGCGTCCCGACGACGGCTACATCGTCGACTCCCTCGGCTGGGCCTATTACCGCATCGGCAACTACGAGGAGGCGGTGAAGAACCTCGAGCGCGCGATCGATCTCAAGCCTGAGGATCCCACCATCAACGACCATCTCGGCGATGCCTATTGGCGCGTCGGCCGCACGCTGGAGGCCAAATTCCAGTGGTCGCATGCGCGCGATCTCAAGCCCGAGCCGGAAGAGCTGCCGAAGATCGAGGCCAAGATCGCTGGTGGCCTTCCCGACGACAATTCGAACTCTTCTGCGGCGCAGGCCGAGAAGAAGAAGGATGACGGCAAGGGCGGCTAAGAGAGCGCATGATCCGGAAAAGTGTGTAGCGGTTTTCCGATCAGATCATGCGCAAACAAGTGAGTCTTTGGGGGCTGATCGCCAATGTCGGCGTTGATTGAAGAGGGGCGGGCGAAGGTCAATTTGAGCCTTCGCGTCGTCGGCCGTCGGGCCGATGGCTATCATGATCTCGAAAGCGTGGTCGCGTTCGCCGACTGCGCCGACCGGCTGACGCTGGAGCCGGGCGGCGAGCTGAAGCTGACCACGACGGGGCCGCTGGCTGCCGCCTGCGGCGATACCGCCGACAATTTGGTGCTCAAGGCGGCCAAGCTGCTGGCCGAAGCCGTCCCTGGGCTGAAGCTGGGCGCCTTCGCGCTCGACAAGGTGCTCCCCGTTGCGGCCGGTATCGGCGGCGGCTCGGCCGATGCCGCGGCCGCGCTGCGGCTCCTGGCGCGTCTCAACGATCTGTCGCTTGACGATCCCCGCATTCAGAAGGTCGCGCTCGCGACCGGCGCCGACGTGCCGGTGTGCCTGCTCTCGCGCGCCTGCGACATGACCGGCGTCGGCGAGCAGCTGCTGCCGCTCGCGCTGCCGAGTATGCCCTGCGTCATGGTCAATCCGCGCGTGCCTGTTGCCACCAAGGACGTGTTCCAGACGCTGGGCTTGCGCAACGGCGAGCTTCTGGTTGGCGTCACCGACGTCATCCGCGCGCCGGCCTGGCCGGAGGAGGGCGGCTCGATTTCCGATTGGGTCGAGGTTCTCGACACCGTCGCCAACGACCTCGAGGCGCCTGCGCTGCGGATTGAGCCTGTGATCGGCGAGGTGCTGGACGCCTTGCGCGATTCCGCCAGCGTCAAGCTCGCCCGCATGTCCGGCTCGGGCGCGACGTGCTTTGCGATCTACGGCGCGCCTGCGGAGGCGCATGCCGCGGCCGAAAAGATCCGGCGCGATCACCCCGGCTGGTGGGTGCATGCGGGCACGTTGAGCTAGCTCTATCCGTCATTGCGAGCGCAGCGAAGCAATCCAGAATCCCTCCGGGTGGCAGCCTGGATTGCTTCGCTACGCTCGCAATGACGTGGATGTAGCTGCGTGATGCGTGCACACTGCCGTAGGGTGGGCAAAGCGCAGCGTGCCCACCAATCCATTCGCGCAATCTGGATGCATGGTGGGCACGGCGCCGTTGCGCCTTTGCCTACCCTACGGCAGCGAGCTAGTGGCCGCTTTCCTCAGCCAATCCCAGAAACCGCCGAATCTCGCCCAACACCTCCTGCGGCTTGTCGTGCTGCAGCCAGTGTCCCGCCCCGGCGATAGTCTCGACGCGCGCGTTCTGGAAATAGCGCTCCAGGCCCGCGGCCTTGGCGCCAGCCAGAAAGCTTTCGCCGGCATTGAGCAGCAGCGTCGGGCAGGCGATGCGCGACCACAGCTCGATGTGATCGTCGGGCCAGAGCCGGTGCGGCGCAGAGGCGCGCTGGTAGGGATCGAACTTCCAGCTATAGCTGCCGTCCTCATTCCGCCGCGCGCCATGCGTGGCGAGATGCAGCGCGAGGTCGCGGGCGAGGCGCCTGTTATGCAGCATCATCTGCGCGGCGGCGTCCTCGAGCGTCGCATAGCGGCGCGGGGTGCGGTCGTGCAGCCTGTCGAGCTGGCCGACCCATTTGCCGATGCGCTCATGCGCCGGCGGCTTTGCTGTATCCGGCAACATGGTCACGCCGTCGAGGACGACGAGCTTGTTGACCCGTTCGGGGAATGCGCCCGAAAAGATCAGGCTCACCATGCCGCCCATCGAATGGCCGATCAGAGTGACCTGAGGCGCTGCGATGCTGCGAACCAGCTGCGCGAGATCGTAGACATATTCTGTCAGTGCGTAGCTGCCGCCTTTCGTCCAGTCGGAATCGCCATGGCCACGCAGGTCGGGCGCGACGACGTGGAAATGCGATTGCAGCGAGCGCGCGATGTGATCCCAGCTGCGGCAATGATCGCGACCGCCGTGCACCAGGATGGCGACGGGTGCGCCCTCGTTGCCCCAGTCGGCGTAATGCAGCCGCAGGCCGTGCGATTCATAGAAGCGGTCTTGCGGGGCGCTAGCCATTTGCCGGCCGCCGCGCCAGGGCGAGCGAGAGGCCGAGGCTCGCGATGAAAACGCCGGAGCCCTGCGTGAGGCGACGCATCAGAAGCGGTCGCCCGATCAACTGCGCGCGCGTCGCCGAGGCCATCAGCACCACCACGACATCCGCGAGCGTGTTCAGTGCCACCGAGATCGCACCCAGCTGGATGAATTGCAGCGTCGGGTTCGATCCAGCGGGATCGAGAAACTGCGGAATGAAGGCCAGAAAGAACGCCGCGGTCTTCGGATTGAGCGCCTCGACCAGCACGCCGTCGCGGAACGCGCGCTTGTCGCCGATCGGCTCGCTCCCAAGCGACAGGTTGCCGCCGGCGCTGCGAAACGTCTTGATGCCGAGCCAGACCAGATAGAGCGCGCCGACGAATTTCACGGCGGCAAACAGCTCTGCGCTGGCCAGGATGATGGCGGAGATGCCGAGGCTGCCCGCGACCACATGAACCAATCCGCCCAGCGCCGTGCCCGCGGTCGAGGCAAAGCCGCTGGCACGCCCCTCCGACAAGGTTCGTGCCGCGACGTAAAAAATGCCTGGGCCTGGAATTGCGGCAATGAGGAGAGCTGCGGCCAGGAACAGCCCAAAATTCGTTTCGATCATCCCGTTTTCGTAGCGGAGCGGGCGGCGATTGCAAGGCCTCTCGCTCAGCCGATCCGGCGGAAGATCACGCTGGCATTCACCCCGCCGAAGCCGAACCCGTTGGAGATGGCGTGCTGCATCGGCATCGGCCGTGCGCTACCTGCGACAATGTCGATGCCTTCAGCGCCCGCATCGGGGTTTTCGAGATTGAGCGTGGGCGGCGCGATCTGGTCGCGCAACGCAAGCACGGTGAAGATCGCTTCCAGCCCGCCGGCGGCGCCCAGCAGGTGACCCGTGGCCGATTTGGTCGCGCTCACGGCAATGCCGCGGTTACGGCCGAACAGCGCGGCGATGGCGCCAAGCTCGCTCTCGTCGCCGGCCGGTGTCGAGGTCGCATGCGCGTTCAAGTGCTGCACATCGCCAGGCGCAAGGCTCGCTTGCCGGAGCGCGATCTCCATGGCGCGGCGGGCACCGTCGCCATCCGGCGGCCCCGACGTCATGTGATAGGCGTCCGCGGTCGTGCCGTAGCCGACGATCTCGGCGATCGGCGTCGCGCCGCGGGCCTGCGCATGTTCCAGCGCCTCGATCACCAGGATGCCGGCGCCTTCGCCCATGACAAAACCGTCGCGGTTGCGATCGAACGGACGCGAGGCGCGCGCGGGCTCGTCGTTGAAGCCGCTCGACAGTGCACGCGCTGCCGCAAAGCCGCCGAGGCTGACGATGTCGATGCAGGCCTCCGCGCCGCCGCAGATCGCGACGTCTGCTTCGCCTGATCGGATCATGCGCGCGGCATCGCCGATCGCCTGCACGCCGGCCGCGCACGCCGTGACGGGCGTGCCCAGCGCGCCCTTGTAGCCGTATTTGATCGAGACGTGGCCGGCGGCGAGATTGGCGAGGAACGAAGGGATCGTGAACGGCGACAGCCGGCGCGCGCCACGCTGCTCGGTGATGCGGACCGCCTCCGCCATGGCCGGAAAGCCGCCGACGCCGGAGGCGATGATCGTCGCGGTGCGCTCCAGCGCGCTCGCGTCCTGCGGCGTCCATTTGGCCTGCGCGACGGCTTCCGCCGTGGCGAGCAGCGCGAACAGGATGAAGCGGTCCATCTTGCGCTGGTCTTTTGACGCGGCGGCCTGCGCGGGATCGAAACCGCCTTCGGCATCATTGGCCTTGTCGGGCACGAGACCTGCGATGCGCGCCGGCAGCGCCTGTGCCCATTCCGGCAACGGGCGCAGCCCGCTTTGCCCCGCGAGCAACCGACGCCACGTCAGTTCGACGCCGCATCCAAGCGGCGACACCGCGCCCATTCCCGTCACGACGATACGAGGCATGTCAGTCTCCAGCCGGCGTGACGGCCGGGTTCATGGCCTTGAGCGAAGCGAGCCGCGCGCGCATGCCGCGACTGGCGCGGGGACCGGCGACGACGACCGCATTGGCGAGCGTGATCGGGCGCTTGTCGACGGCATCGACCACGACCGGCTCGAACGGGCGGACGTCGCCCCGGTTCGCCAGCAGGATGGATGCGCCCTTCGGCGCGAGATGCTTGTTGCCCCAGGCCAGCAATGTTGCGATCACGGGGAAGAAATCCCGCGCCTTGTCGGTCAGCACATATTCGTAGCGCGGCGGGCGCTCCTGATAGCGGCGACGCACGAACATGCCGCTTTCGGTCAGATGCGCGAGCCGCCGCGACAGGATGTTCGGCGCAATGCCGAGGCTTTGCGAGAACTCGTCGAACTTCGTCGCACCCTGAAACGCATCGCGCAGGATCAGGATGCTCCACCATTCGCCGACCGTCTCCACCGCGCGGCCGACCGGGCATTCCAGCATGGAAGGGGATTTGGGCTGCATGGCGGGGAAGGTAGGTGGCTTACTTGCAAAATGCAAGTGACTAGGCGCGCGAAGCGTGGAGAGCGAACTGCAGCGCGTCCGGGACATGAGAGCGAGCGGTGCCGGTCACGCCACCCTCCGTCATTGCGAGCGCAGCGAAGCAATCCAGACCGTTTCCGCGGCGGGACTCTGGATTGCTTCGCTGCGCTCGCAATGACGGTGCGAGAGCAGCGCGCACTTATCCGTCACCGGCACCTGAGGTGCTCGCCTCTTCGGCGAGCCTCGAGCGACAACGGCTTCGCCGTTGCGCGGGGACGACGGAGTCGGCAACAATGCGAAAATCGGAAAGGACGTCAGCGCCGGTCGCCTAATGCGACCGTGCCAAGCAAAACGCCACGACCTGCTCCAGCGCGCTCTTCATCGGCGAGGGCGGAAACAGCGCCAGCGCATCCACGGCCATGGCGCCGTAGTGCTGGGCGCGGCTCAGCGTATCCTCGAGCGCGCGGTGCTTGTTCATCAGGCCGAGGGCGTGATCGAGATCGGAATCGCCGATCTCGCCGCGCTCCAGCGCACGGATCCAGAAGGCGCGCTCGGTGTCGTTGCCGCGGCGGAAGGCGAGCACGACGGGCAGCGTGATCTTGCCTTCGCGGAAATCGTCGCCGGTGTTCTTGCCGAGCTTGGCGCTCTTGCCGCCGTAGTCGAGCACGTCATCGACGAGCTGGAAGGCGATGCCGAGATTCATGCCGACCGAGCGGCACGCGGTCTGCTCCGCCTTCGGGCGGTTGGCGATGACCGGGCCGACCTCGCAGGCGGCGGCGAACAATTCGGCCGTCTTGCCGCGGATCACCGCGAGATATTCGTCCTCGGTGGTCGCGGTGTTCTTGGCAGCCGCGAGCTGCATCACCTCGCCCTCGGCGATGGTGGCGGCGGCCGCGGAGAGGATGTCGAGCGCGCGCAGCGAGCCGACCTCGACCATCATGCGAAAGGCTTGGCCGAGCAGGAAGTCGCCGACCAGCACGCTCGCCTCGTTGCCCCAAAGCATGCGCGCCGAGAGCTTGCCGCGGCGCATCTCGCTCTCGTCGACGACGTCGTCGTGCAGGAGCGTCGCGGTGTGCATGAACTCGACAGAGGCGGCTAACTTGATATGGCCATCGCCGTTGTAGCCGGCGAGATTGGCCATCGCGAGCGTCAGCATCGGCCGCAGCCGCTTGCCCCCGGAGGAGATCAGGTGGTTGGCCACTTCCGGGATCATGGTTACGTCGGAGCCAGTCCGCGACAGGATCGTGGCATTGACGCGCTCCATATCGGGGGCGACAAGGGCAACCAGCTCTTCGATCGACGCGCCGGGAGTTTCGAAAGGTACGATGACGGCCACGCCGGTCTCCAATATTTGCCCCGGAAGGGCTATTCTGATGGAAATACAATAGAAACTGGCGGCGAATGCGGCAAGGCCCGCGGAACCATTGACATTTGCCGCGTTAGCCACTTTCAGGCAGGAGATCTGCGTTTTGCGTGAACTGGTTCGGACCAACGATGTGGTGCTGGTGTCGGCGATCGGCGCGCTGCTCGACGGCGCCAACATCCACCATCTGGTGCTCGACCAGAACATGAGCATCATCGAAGGCTCCCTCGGCATATTGCCGCGGCGGATCCTGGTTCATGAGGACGACGCCGAGGAGGCCAGGGCGCTCCTCACCGAAGCCGGCCTCAGCCACGAATTGCGCGGCGATGATTGAGGCCGCGGATATTACCGAGGACGCCTTTCTCGGCGGGCAGTTGCGCTTGATGCAGAAGCGGTCCGGCCATCGCGCCGGGCACGACGCCGTCCTGCTCGCAGCGGCGATCGACGCTAAGGCGGGGGACCGTGTGGTCGACCTTGGCGCCGGCATCGGTACGGCGGGGCTCGCGCTCGCGTGCCGCGTCGCGGGGATCAGGCTCAGCCTGGTCGAGATCGATCCGGAACTGGCGGAGCTCGCGCGGGCCAACGCCGCGGCGAACGCGATCGCCGCCGAGGTCATCGTGCTCGACGTCACCGCCGATGCGCAGGCGTTTGCAGCGAACGGACTTCTGCCCGACAGCGCCGACGCCGTGCTGATGAACCCGCCCTTCAACGATCCCGCACGCCATCGCGGCTCACCGGATCAGGCGCGTCACATCGCGCATGTGGCGACAGAGGAGACGCTGCATGCGTGGGTGCATGCGGCCCGGCGTATTCTCCGTTCGAGCGGTGTGCTGACTCTGATCTGGCGCGCGGACGGAATCGGCGACGTCATGGCAGCGCTGTCACGCGGCTTCGGCAGCCTTGCGATCCTGCCGGTTCATGGCGAAGCGGGAAAGCCCGCGATCCGCGTGCTGGTGCGCGCACTCAAAGGCGGCCGGGCACCGACGCGATTGCTGCCCGGGCTCATGCTTAACGAGGAGTCAAACGTGCCTAAAAAAGAGGTGCGGGATATTCTGGAGGGGAGGGCGGCGTTGCCGCTGGCGGAGCCGTGACGGCTTACTGCGGAAGCGATTCCGTCTGCTGCTCTTGCGGGGACGTAAAGCGAATCGCCGTGAAAAGCGCACCGATCAGCAGCAACAGCAGATAGATCTTCATGGCGTTTCCTCCGCTGCCTATTGCAGCTTCCCAACGGGGATTCTGCAAAACACGTTCCAGGCACTTTCAATGACACTCGCGTGATAAGAAATGGTTAATCAGAGGTAAGGCCATGGACGAACAATTGAACGATCGTGAGAGTTCCGGCCTGGCCGACAAGCTCATGCAATATCTGCCGGCGCGCTTTCGTCCCGGCACGGCGGTCGTGCCGGTGGTGCGGCTGTCGGGTGTGATCGGTGCGGTGACGCCGCTGCGTCCGGGCCTGACGCTTGCCGGCGTCGCGCGGGTGCTCGAGCGCGCGTTTTCCTATCGTCACGCCAAGGCGGTGGCGCTGGTGATCAACTCGCCCGGCGGCTCGCCGGTGCAGTCGCGCCAGATCTTCTTGCGCATCAAGCAGCTTGCCGCGGAGAAGAAGCTGCCGGTGCTCGTGTTCGTCGAGGACGTCGCGGCCTCCGGCGGCTACATGATCGCCTGCGCCGGCGACGAGATCATCTGCGATCCCTCCTCGATCCTCGGCTCCATCGGCGTGGTCGGCGGCAGTTTCGGTTTTCAGGAGGCGATCAGGCGGCTCGGCATCGAGCGGCGCCTCTACACGTCAGGCGAGCACAAGGCGATGCTCGACCCGTTCCTTCCGGAAAACCCCGACGACGTCATGAGACTGAAGGCGATCCAGCGCGAGATCCACCAGATCTTCATCTCGCTGGTCAAGGAGAGCCGCGGCGCCCGGCTGAAGGGAGCCGACGACACGCTGTTCACGGGCGAATACTGGGCGGGCGAAAGCGCGATCGCGCTGGGGCTCGCCGACGGCATCGGCGATCTCCGCTCAACTCTTCGTGCCCGCTATGGCGAGAAGGTTCTCACCCCCGTGATCGCGCAGCCGACCGGGCTGCTCTCCGGCTTTTTGGGGCGGAAATCGCCCGGTGCGGGGCAGCTTTCAGCCCTGGAATCGATAAGCGGGCTGCCGGACGAACTGATCTCGGCGGTCGAAACGCGGGCGATTTGGGCGAAATTCGGGTTCTAGAGCTCGCGCTCCCGCGCCATTTCGCCCGGGCAGCACCAATTGCGGCGCAGGTCCATCTGCGCAACAATGCGTGTGGGGGCTGAGCATGAGACGAGGATCGACCGATGCCGCCGTTCGTCGCTTTCGCGGGCGTCCTGGGCGGGCTTGCCGTGGTCCGCTGGGCCTACAAGACCGCTGTCCGGATCAACCAGGAACTGGAGGAGATGCGCCTGTCGCGCGTCGCTGAAGCCGCCCGCATGGGGGATATCCCGACGCTGAAGCGTGACCCCGTGACCGGAGCTTACCGGCCGGGATAGGGACCTTCCGCTCGATCGTCATTCCGGGGCTCGCCACCGGGTCCGCGCGAAGCGCGGCCCGATGACAGGCTACGCGAGAACCCGGAATCCATCGAACCACAGAGCGAGCGGCGCAATGGATTCCGGGCTCGCCCTGCGGGCGCCCCGGAATGACGGCCATTTCCACCCCCTTCGCCTTGATTCCCATCCCCGCCGTCGATACGGTCCCGCGCGATTCAAAACCCCCCGCGAGAGCCTGATCTGACGATGGACGCCTCATTGCCCGCCCATATGCGCCCGGAACGCTCGTTCCAGGGCTTCATCCTCGCGCTCCAGCGGTTCTGGGCCGAGCAGGGCTGCGTGATCCTGCAGCCCTACGACATGGAAATGGGCGCGGGCACCTTCCATCCGGCGACCACGCTACGCGCGCTCGGGCCAAAGCCCTGGAACGCCGCCTATGTGCAGCCCTCGCGCCGGCCCAAGGACGGCCGCTACGGCGAGAACCCGAACCGGATGCAGCACTATTACCAGTTCCAGGTGATCATGAAGCCGTCGCCGCCGAACCTTCAGGAGCTGTACCTGAAGTCGCTCGCCGCGATCGGCATCGATTCCGCCGTGCACGACATCCGCTTCGTCGAGGACGATTGGGAGAGCCCGACCCTGGGCGCCTGGGGTCTCGGGTGGGAATGCTGGTGCGATGGCATGGAAGTCAGCCAGTTCACTTACTTTCAGCAGGTCGCGGGCTTCGAATGCGCCCCCGTCGCGGGCGAGCTCACCTACGGGCTCGAGCGCCTCGCGATGTATGTGCAGGGCGTCGACCGCGTCTACGACCTCAACTTCAACGGCCGCGAGGGCGATGCCAAGGTTACCTATGGCGACGTGTTCCTGCAGGCCGAGCGCGAATATTCGAAGCACAACTTCGAAGTCGCCGACACCGCGATGCTGTTCGAGCAGTTCAAGATGGCGGAAGCGGCCTGCAAAAAATATCTCGACGCCGGCTGGCGCGACGGCAGCAGCCGGAAACAGCATCTGATGGCGCTGCCCGCCTACGACCAGTGCATCAAGGCGAGCCACGTCTTCAACCTGCTCGACGCCCGCGGCGTGATCTCGGTGACCGAGCGGCAGAGCTACATTCTGCGCGTGCGCGAGCTGGCCAAGGCATGCGGCGAGGCCTGGATCCACACTGAAGCGGGCGGAGCGGCCTGATGCCCGAACTTTTGCTTGAACTGTTCTCGGAAGAAATCCCCGCGCGCATGCAAGGAAAGGCGGCCGACGATCTCCGCCGCATGGTCACCGACAAGCTGGTTGCCGAAGGCCTGGTCTACGAGGGCGCGAAGGCGTTTGCGACGCCGCGGCGCCTTGCGCTCACCGTGCACGGCATCCCTGCGCGCCAGCCTGATCTGAAGACCGAGCGGCGCGGCCCGAAAGTCGGCGCGCCTGAGGCAGCCGTGCAGGGCTTCCTCAAAGCGACGGGATTGAAGTCGCTGGAGGAAGCAAAAATCCAGCGCGACCCCAAGGGTGATTTCTACATCGGCTTGATCGAGAAGCCCGGCCGCGACGCGAACGACGTGCTCGCGGAAATCCTGCCCGTCATCATCCGCACCTTTCCCTGGCCGAAATCGATGCGCTGGGGCGCGCGCTCGGGCAAACCCGGCTCGCTGAACTGGGTGCGTCCGCTGCACGCGATCACCGCGACCTTCGGGCTGGAGACCGAAGAGCCCGATGTCGTGAAGTTCGAGGTCGATGGCATTGAGAGCGGCCAGACCACTTACGGCCACCGCTTCCTCGCGCCGGCGCCAGTCCAGGTGCGCCGCTTCGAGGACTACGAGGCCAAGCTTCTTGCCGCGAAAGTCGTGCTCGACCCCGAGCGCCGCAAAGACGCCATCCTCACCGACGCCAAGCAGCTCGCCTTCGCGCAAGGTTTTGAGCTGGTCGAGGACCAGAACCTGCTCGACGAGGTCGCCGGCCTCGTCGAATGGCCGGTCGTGCTGATGGGCTCGTTCGAGCCGGAGTTCTTGAAGACTCCCGACGAAGTCATCCGCGCCACCATCCGCAACAACCAGAAGTGCTTCGTGGTGCGCGACCCCAAGACGGGCAAGCTCGCGAGCAAGTTCATCCTGGTCGCCAATATCGAGGCAACCGATGGTGGTGCGACCATCATCGCCGGCAACGAGCGCGTCATCCGCGCTCGGCTGAGCGATGCGAAGTTCTTCTACGAGACGGATCTGAGGACCAAGCTCGAGGACCGGCTGCCGAAGTTCGAGCAGATCGTGTTTCACGAGAAGCTCGGCACGCAGGCGGAGCGGATCAAGCGCATCGAGCGCCTGGCCGCGGAGATCGCGCCGCTGGTCGGCGCCGATGTTGGCACGGCGACGCGTGCCGCGCATCTGTCGAAGGCGGATCTGCTGACTGAAGTCGTCGGCGAATTCCCGGAGGTCCAGGGCCTGATGGGCAAGTACTACGCGCTGGCGCAGGGCGAGGACGCCTCCGTCGCCGCGGCCTGCGAGGAGCACTACAAGCCGCAGGGCCCCGCCGATCGCGTGCCGACCGATCCGGTTAGTGTTGCCGTGGCGCTTGCGGACAAGATCGATACCTTGGTCGGGTTCTGGGCGATCGACGAGAAGCCGACGGGCAGCAAGGACCCCTATGCGTTGCGTCGCGCAGCGCTCGGTGTGATCCGGCTGATCGCCGAAAACGCGTTGCGTCTGTCGCTGATGAAGATGGCGGGATCCGCGCTCGCGGGCTTGTCGGTGGAGCCAGCCGATACCTCGAAGCTTCCGAGCGATCTTCTCGCCTTCTTCGCCGACCGCCTCAAAGTCCAGCTCCGCGAGCAGGGCGCACGCCACGATCTCGTCGACGCCGTGTTCGCGCTCGGCGGCCAGGACGATCTCCTGATGATCGTCCGCCGCGTCGAGGCGCTCGGCAAATTCCTCGACTCTGACGACGGCA
Organism: Bradyrhizobium sp. CCBAU 11357; assembly: GCF_028128865.1. NCBI lineage: Bacteria > Pseudomonadati > Pseudomonadota > Alphaproteobacteria > Hyphomicrobiales > Nitrobacteraceae > Bradyrhizobium > Bradyrhizobium sp. CCBAU 11357. The sequence goes on from NZ_LBJW01000093.1 coordinate 90,457, forward strand.
AGAATCTGCTCGCCGGCACCAAGCGTGCCAGCAACATCCTTGCGATCGAGGAGAAGAAGGACAAGCGCAGCTTCGACGGCGCGCCCGATGCCGCGCTCTACAGCCTCGCGGAGGAGAAGGCGCTGGCCAAAGCGATCGGTGAGGTCAAGGCGGAAGCCAGCGCTGCGGTGGCCAAGGAAGACTTCGCCGCAGCGATGAGCGCGATGGCAAAGCTGCGTCCGCCGGTGGATGCCTTCTTCGACAAGGTGCGCGTCAACGACGACGATCCGAAGGTGCGCGAAAACCGCCTGAAGCTCCTCAACGAGATCCGCAGCGCCACGCGTGCGGTGGCGGATTTCTCGAAGATCCAGGATTGAGGCGCGGCCGCGGCGCAAACACCGCTGTCATTCCGGGGCGCGCGTAGCGCGAGCCCGGAATCCATCGTGCCGCGCATTATGCTGACAAATGGATTCCGGGCTCGCGCCAAGTGGCGCGCCCGGAATGACAGAACAAAAAAGCCCCGCCCGGCGGGGGGAGGACCGGGCGGGGCCTGATGTCCGATCTAACACTGCTCGCGCCAGCCTGTGATGTGACGCGCCGGACATCGAACGGAGCGGCAGCGTTGTTAGTCCAGCACCTCGACGATGCGGCGCGAGCGCGGTTCGACCAGCACGGTTTCGCCGTTCACGACGGTGTAGCGATAGGTCGTGGCGCCGAAACGTTGCGGCACGTCATAATAAGTGACGCCTGCCTCGGGTAACGTGGTGCCGACCACCACGCGATCCGGAATGCGGAAGGGCGGCACACGTTGTTCGACGACATATTCGCGGAAGGCGGGCCGCTGTTCGACCGCAATCGTCGGCGCGCTGTCGACCACGGCGGGCGCGCGTCCGATCGTGACATCGCTTTGCGCCTGCGCGGCAAGGGGCGCACTGGTCGCGGCGGCCGCAAGCGCTGCGAGAGCAAGAATCCTGTTCCGCATGGACAACTCCTTCGACGTGATTCTTCGGCGCGCCAGCGGCGCGACCGGTTGCCAATGCGTGCCTAAAGCCAATGTTCCGGGAAAAGGCCTGCCGCATTCGCGGCAATTTCGGGCAGTTTTCGTGAGGCCGGGAACTCGCAAGCTCGCTTGCGCATCTCTACTCCCGGAACCCAGCCGGGTATCATCCGCGCGATTCGCCTCACCTCACAGAAAGATAGTTCATGCACATCACCGTCGCCCACATTTCGCCGATCCTGTCGTTGATTGCGGGCGTGCTCATCCTGATCATGCCGCGGCTTCTCAACCTCATCGTCGCGATCTTCCTCATCGTCAACGGCGCGATCGGGCTCGGGCTCCTGAAGTGGCTCCGCTTCTAGGCGTTCACTTTTCGGAACTGTCCGTCTTGCGCGGGCCCGCCCAAAGTGGTGTAAGGCCCGCGATTTCCCATTCCTCTCGCAGGTTGTGTGCAAGCTATGGCCAAAGCCGCCTCGAAGCCCAAGAAAATCCCAGCGAAAATCCCAGCGAAATCAAAGCCCTCCGCCGCCGCGAAGGCAGCGCCGCCAGCCCGCAAGGCGCTGGCCAAGAGCGCGCGGAAGCCGGTCGCCAAAGCCGCTGCCAAGCCCACTGCAAAGCCTGCGGTGAAGGCGGTCACCAAGGCCGCTCCGCCGAAGGTCGCCGCGAAGCCCGCGCCGAAGAAGGCTGCGCCCGCCAAGGCGGCGCCGGCAGCGGCCAAGGCCGGCAAATGGGTGTTCACATTCGGTGACGGCAAGGCCGAGGGCCGCTCGGAGATGCGCGACCTGCTCGGCGGCAAGGGCGCCAACCTCGCCGAGATGGCCAATCTCGGCCTGCCGGTGCCTCCCGGCTTCACCATCCCGACCTCGGTCTGCACCTACTTCTACGATCACGACAAGACCTACCCGAAGGAACTGAAGCCGCAGGTTGAGAAGGCGCTGGACTATGTCGGCAAGTTGACCGGCAAGGTGTTCGGCGACATCAAGAACCCGCTGCTCGTCTCGGTGCGCTCCGGCGCGCGCGCCTCGATGCCGGGCATGATGGACACCGTGCTCAATCTCGGCCTCAACGACCAGACCGTGGAAGCGCTGGCCGAGCTGTCGGGCGACCGTCGCTTCGCCTATGACAGCTATCGCCGCTTCATCACGATGTATTCCGACGTGGTGCTCGGCTTCGAGCATCATCACTTCGAGGAAATTCTCGACACCTTCAAGGACAGCCAGGGCTACACGCTCGACACCGATCTGTCCGCAGAGGACTGGGTCGAGCTGGTCGGCAAGTACAAGGATGCGGTCGCACGCGAGACCGGCAAGGAATTCCCACAGGATCCGCACGACCAGCTCTGGGGCGCGATCGGCGCGGTGTTCTCATCCTGGATGAACGCGCGCGCGGTGACCTACCGCAAGCTGCACGACATTCCGGAATCCTGGGGCACCGCGGTCAACGTGCAGGCCATGGTGTTCGGCAACATGGGCGAAACCTCGGCCACCGGCGTTGCCTTCACCCGCAACCCCTCGACCGGCGAGAGCAAGCTCTACGGCGAGTTCCTGATCAACGCGCAAGGCGAGGACGTGGTGGCGGGCATCCGCACGCCGCAGGACATCACCGAGGAGGCGCGCAAGGAGTCCGGCTCCGACAAGGCGTCGATGGAAGCGGCGATGCCGGAAGCGTTCAAGGAGCTGACGCGGATCTACACGCTGCTCGAGAAGCACTACCGCGACATGCAGGACATGGAGTTCACGGTCGAGCAGGGCAAGCTCTGGATGCTCCAGACCCGCGGCGGCAAGCGCACCGCCAAGGCGGCGCTGCGCATCGCGGTCGAGCTCGCCAATGAGGGCCTGATCTCGAAGAAGGAAGCGGTGACGCGGATCGATCCGGCCTCGCTCGATCAGCTGCTGCATCCGACCATCGATCCCAACGCCAAGCGCGACGTGATCGCCACCGGCCTGCCGGCCTCGCCGGGCGCGGCCTCCGGCGAGATCGTGTTCTCCTCGGATGAAGCTGCCAAGCTTCAGGGCGACGGGCGTAAAGTGATTTTGGTCCGCATCGAGACCAGCCCGGAAGACATCCACGGCATGCACGCCGCCGAAGGCATTTTGACCACCCGCGGCGGCATGACCTCGCACGCGGCGGTGGTCGCGCGCGGCATGGGCAAGCCCTGCGTCTCCGGCTGCGGCACCATCCGCGTCGATTACGGCCGCGGCACCATGAGCATCGGATCGCGCACCTTCAAGACCGGCGACGTCATCACCATCGACGGCTCGCTCGGCCAGGTGCTCGCCGGCCGCATGCCGATGATCGAGCCGGAGCTCTCCGGCGAGTTCGGCACGCTGATGAACTGGGCCGACCAGGTTCGCAAGATCGGCGTCCGCGTCAACGGCGACACGCCGGACGACGCGCGCACCGCGATCAAGTTCGGCGCCGAAGGCATCGGCCTCTGCCGCACCGAGCACATGTTCTTCGAGGAGACGCGCATCCGCACGGTGCGCGAGATGATTCTCTCCGAGGACGAGCAGTCGCGCCGGGCCGCGCTCGCAAAACTGCTGCCGATGCAGCGCGCCGACTTCGTGGAGCTGTTCGAGATCATGAAGGGCCTGCCCGTCACGATCCGTCTGCTCGACCCGCCGCTGCACGAGTTCCTGCCGCACACCCATGCCGAGGTCGAGGAAGTGGCGCGCGCCATGAACACCGACCCGCGGCGCCTCGCCGACCGCGCCCGCGAGCTCTCGGAGTTCAACCCGATGCTCGGCTTCCGCGGCTGCCGCATCGCGATCGCCTATCCCGAGATCGCCGAGATGCAGGCCCGCGCAATCTTCGAGGCGGCGGTCGAGGCGCAGAAGCGCACCGGCAAGGCCGTCGGCCTGGAGGTGATGGTGCCGCTGATCGCGACCAAGACCGAGCTCGATCTGGTCAAGGCGCGCATCGATGCCACCGCACAGGCCGTGATGCGCGAGACCAACACCAAGCTCGGCTATCAGGTCGGCACCATGATCGAGCTGCCGCGCGCCTGCCTGCTCGCGGGCGAGATCGCGCAGTCGGCCGAGTTCTTCTCGTTCGGCACCAACGACCTGACGCAGACGACCTACGGCATCAGCCGCGACGACGCGGCGAGCTTCCTCGGTCCCTACGTCGCGAAGGGCATCCTCTCGGTCGATCCCTTCATCTCGCTCGATCAGGAAGGCGTCGGCGAGCTGGTGAAGATCGGCGTCGCCCGCGGCCGCAAGACCCGCGCCTCGCTCAAGGTTGGCATCTGCGGCGAGCACGGCGGCGATCCCGCCTCCGTCGCCTTCTGCCACCATATCGGTCTCGACTACGTCTCCTGCTCGCCCTACCGCGTGCCGATCGCGCGGCTTGCAGCGGCGCAGGCAGCGCTCGGCAAGGCGATCGCGAGCCAGGCGTAGGCCAAAGCGCAGATTTGAGTTGAGAGAGGCGGGGCCCAGCCCCGCCTCTCATTTTTCGAACTGCTCTCTCCGCGTCGTCATTGCGAGCGCAGCGACTTGTCCGCCGAAGCCTCGGAAGGCGGAAGCAATCCAGAATCCTTCCGCAGAGGCACTCTACACGGCGCCCCTCACATCATACCCGTCTCGTCCTCCTCGGCCTGCTCGATCAGCGCCTCGCTCGGCACTATCTCGCGGCGGGGCACGACGAACATCATCACGCCGGCGCAGAGCAGGGAAATCGCCAGAACCGCTGATGTCAGCGGCAGCGTCGTTGCGGAGTGGCCGCCGAGATAGGCGCCGAATTGCGACATCAGCGCGCCAATGCCTTGCTGCAGGAAGCCCATCGCGCCCGAGGCGGTGCCGGCCGCTTCGGGGCGGATGCTGATGGCGCCTGCGGCGGAATTCGCCATCACGAAGGCGTTGCCGGCCATCACGATCATCTGGGTGCCGAACAGCCAGGCGGGCGCCTCGTTCCAGCCGACGAAGCTCCAGAAGAGGTTCGCAAGGCTGCCGCAGAGCTGCAGGGCGAGCCCGAACCAGATCAGCTTCTCCAGGGAATGGCGCGGCGCAAAGCGCACGCAGAGCAGATTGCCGACCAGAAACGCAAAGCCCGTTGTCGCGAACCAGGCGCCGTATTCGGCGCTGCTGCGGCCCATCTGCGTCACCACGATGTAGGGCCCGCCGCCGGCGAAGGTGAAGATGATCTGGGACGCGAGCACCTGGCACATCACATAGCCGACGAAGGCGCGGCTCCGGATCAGCGTGCCGATATCGCCGCGGAAGCCGCTGCCGGCGCTGCGGCTGCGGCGGGTCTCGGGCAGCGCGAAGGCGATACCGACGGCCACGGCGATGGCGGCGATGGTGATGGCGTAGAAGATCGCGCGCCAGCCGAACGCGGTCTCGATCAGGCCGCCGGTGAGCGGCGAGACCATCTGCCCGATCATCAGCGCCGCGACCACGAGGCTGATCATCGAGGCGACGCGGTCGCGCTCGTAGATGTCGCGGATGATGGCCCGGCTGATCACCATGCCGGATGCGCCGCCGAGCGCCTGGAAGAAGCGTGCGGCGATCAATTGCGGCAGGGTCTCGGCAAAAATACAGCCGATGCTGGCAACCACCATCAGCGCCAGCCCTCCCAGCAGCACAGGGCGCCGCCCGAACCGGTCGGACAGCGGCCCCATGATCAGCTGCGACAGCGCGATGCCGACCATGTAGAGCGACACCGTCATCTGCGCGATCGAGATGTCGCTGCCGAAATTCGTCGCCAGCACCGGCAGTGCCGGAACCAGGATGTAGAGCGAAATCGGCGCGACCCCGGTCATCACGACCAGCAGCAGCAACACCACGCGCGAGGTCGCGATGTTTTTCGTCGCCGCGCCTGGCGGCCCGCTGATCATGCCGTGCATATGTCGTCCGTCGTCCGAATTCGAATCGACTGTAGCGTGCCCATGCAAGACCGATATCGGCGATTCGGAATGCGGCTATTCGGATTTTGGGACGGTTATGATGAGGGCACGATGGCGACCGATTGGGCGCTTCGCTCGTGCTGAAAGTTCGGTGTCATTCCCCGCGAAGGCGGGGAATCCAGTATTCCAGAGACGGTAATGATTGATCGAGGGGCTGCGGCGTACTGGATGCCCGCCTTCGCGGGCATGACACCTATCGTGTCGTAACAGCCTTGCACAATCCGCGTGGCGCTATGCGCACTACGCCTTCAGCTCGGCCGTGGCCTGATCGAGCCAGGCCTTCGTCGCCTCGTCCAGCGCCGGCCGCACGTCGTCCCTCACGCGGGCATGATAGGCGTTCAGCCACTCGAGCTCGTCGCGGCTCAGCATCGCGACATCGATCAGGCGGCGGTCGATCGGCGCCAGGGTCAGCGTCTCGAACGCGTTCATCGGCTTCTCGGCGCCCTTGACCTCGGCGGCGACGACCAGCTCGAGGTTTTCGATACGGATGCCGAAGCCGTCGGTCTTGTAGTAGCCGGGCTCGTTGGACAGGATCATGCCGCGCTTCAGCGGCGTCGTGCCGAGCTTCGAAATTCGCGCCGGTCCTTCGTGCACCGAGAGGTAGCTGCCGACACCGTGGCCGGTGCCGTGCTCGAAATCGAGCCCGGCGGCCCAGAGATATTGCCGCGCCAGCGTGTCGAGTTGCGCGCCCGTGGTGCCGTCCGGGAAGACGGCGCGCGCGATCGCGATGTGGCCGCGCAGCACGCGGGTGAAGCGGTCGCGCATCTCGTCCGTCGGCTCGCCCACCGCCATGGTGCGCGTGACGTCGGTGGTGCCGTCTTCATATTGTGCGCCGGAATCGATCAGCAGGAGATCGCCGGACGCGATCCGCCGGTTGCTCTTGCGGGTGACGCGGTAATGCACGATGGCGCCGTTCGGGCCGGTGCCGGAGATGGTGGGAAACGAGACGTCCTTGAGCGCGCCGGTGTCGCGGCGGAAGGTTTCCAGCGCCTCGACCGCGTCGATCTCGGTGAGCTTACCGCTTGGCGCCTCGCGATCGATCCATGCGAGGAAGCGCGCCAGCGCCACGGCGTCGCGCAAATGAGCCGTCTTGGTGCCCTTGATCTCGGTCGCGTTCTTGACCGCCTTGAGCAGTGCAACCGGATCGCTGCCGCGCACCGGCTTGCCGCCGGCGCCCGTGATCAGCCGGCTGAGTGCGTCGGCCGCGGTGGCATTGTCGAGCGCGATCGATCCACCACTCTTGGCCAGCGCCATCAGCGTCGGCGCCATGGCGTCCGGTTCGCGCACGTCGGCGGACTGCTCGAGATGGTCGCGTGTGAGGTTGGAGAGCTTGCGGTGGTCGATGAAGATGGTGGGACGGCCGTCTTTCGGCACCAAGGCGTAGGACAGCGGCAGCGGGGTATGGGCGACGTCGGCGCCGCGGATGTTGAAGGTCCAGGCCACTGCGTGGCTGTCCGACAGCACCAGCGCATCGGTGCCGAGCTTGGCGATCTCGGCCCTGATCTGCGTCAGCTTCTCCGCTTCAGGGACACCGGCATACTGGAGGCTGTGCACGGCGACGGGGGCAAGCGGCGGCTGCGGCCGGTCCTGCCAGACTACGTCGATCGGGTTGCTGTCCACGGCGACCAGCTCGGCGCCGGCCTTGGCGCAGGCTGCGGACAATCGTTCGGCTGCCGAAAAAGTGTGCAGCCACGGATCAAATCCGAGGCGGTCGCCGGCTTTCAGATGCGCCGCCACCCAGCTCTCCGGCGGCGGGTCGATCAGCGATTCCACCACCCACGCCTTGGCGTCGACCTGCTTGGCGGCCTGCAGCGTGTAGCGGCCGTCGACGAACAGTGCTGCCTCATGCGGCAGAACCACTGCTAGCCCCGCCGAGCCCGTGAAGCCGGTCAGCCAGGCGAGCCGCTCTTCCGATGGCGGCACATATTCGTTCTGCTGCTGATCGGCACGTGGCACGACGAAGCCGGTCAGCTTGCGACGGGCGAGCTCTTCGCGAAGTGCGGCCAGCCGTGCCGCCAACGCGACGCCGGCCTCCGGCTCCTCGAATGTCTGGAAGTGCGCTTCGAACATGGTGGATCACTTTAGGATCATGGGGATCAGTCCGCAATGTAGACGCATTTGCGGCGCATCTGGCATGGACTGTGCTTGAATAGTTCCATTCGAGTTGAGTGGAGTAAAGGATGCGGCAGTTGCGCTTCGTCCGGATGACAGGGAAATTCGAGCAGGTGGTTCATCTCAACGGCGAGGGGACACACGATGCCAGCGTTCACCTTTGAGAAGATTTCGCCGCCGGCGCGCCGCGCCCCGACAACTCCGACACCGAAGAAGCCGCGCGGCCTCATCAGCCAGATGATCGACCGTTTCGCCGAGCGCCGCGCGAGGCGTGCCTTGCAGGGGCAACGCGCGTCACGCCGCGACGAGAAGCCCGCGGAGTAGCGCGAGATTTTGTAGGGTGGCCAAAGGCGCAGAGCGCCGTGCCCACCGTCATTCCGCGATTGTAAAATGATGCGATTGTAGAAAGAATGGTGGGCAAGCTTCCGCCTTCGCTCTTCGAGCTACGGCGGGCAAGTCGCATTGCCGGCCCTACGAGAGCTTCCGCAGCAACAGACTGCTCCATCCCTCGATCCTGAGATGCTTCACCGGCACGAGGCCGCGCGCGCGGTAGGCGGCGATCACGGCGGGCGCCTGGTGCGTCAAGAGGCCGGAGAGGATGACGCGGGCGCCAGGCGCAAGGTGCCGCACCATCGGGCTCGCCAATTGCCGCAACGGATTGGCAAGGATATTGGCGAGCACCAGGTCGAACGGCCCCGCACGCGCAAAATCCGGCGCGGCAAAGCCGGTGGCGCGGATCACCCGCACATGGTTGCCAACTTCGTTCAGCGTGGCGTTCTCAGCCGCCACCCGCACCGAGGGCGGGTCGATGTCGGAGGCCAGCACCGCGCGATGCAGCGCCTTTGCGGCTGCGATCGCCAGCACGCCTGTGCCGGTGCCGAGGTCGAGCAGGTTCCTCGGGCGGGAACTCTTCAGGACATGGTCAAGCAGAAGTAAACAGCCGCGCGTCGTGCCATGGTGACCGGTGCCGAAGGCGAGCGCCGCCTCGATCTCGATGGCGAGCTTGTTCGGCGCCACACGGTCGCGATCGTGGCTGCCGTGTACCACGAAGCGCCCGGCCGGCACCGGGACGAGATCTTCAAGGCTGGCCTTGACCCAGTCCTTGGCTTCGACGGTGTCGAAGACGAGCGTCGCCGCAATCTCATTTCCTGCTGAAGTTGCAACGAGTTCGGCTAGCCATGTCTGATCCGGCGCATCGGCGAAATGCAGCGTCACGTCCCATTGTCCGTCGGGCCGTTCGAAGGCGGCGACCGCCGCATCGCCGTCGAAAAACACCTCGGTGAGCACATCGACGACGCGCTTGGCGTCGGCTTCGCTGCCGATCGAAAAACTGGCGCGATGGGTGGGGGAAGGCTGCATTCAGGGTTCCGTTGAGTTCAATTTTTAGAACTTTTGCGGGTGAATTTCCGGACAAGTTGCACTTCGCAGGTTAACCCGCCCGTAGCGTGGGTTCCGTATATTTCCGGATGTGTCAGCAAGCCAACACAGCTTGGAATTGAAACGGAGGCGACTCTTGAAGCGCATGATTCAGAAGTTCTGGTCGGATGAGTCCGGTGCAACCGCGATCGAATACGGCCTGATCGCCGCGGGCATCGCCCTGGCGATCATTACCGTGGTGAACGGCCTGGGCACCACCATGAACGAGAAGTTCACTTCGATTAGCACCTCCTTGAAGTAATTTCCGCCGCCATTTCAAAGCGGGGGCTATTTTCTTCAAAGGCTATTCCTGATCACCGCCCGCTAGGGGTTTCCCCCTGGTGGGCGAGGTCTTTTGGGGTTCGCGGTTTCCCAAGCGGCTTCACAGCTTATCCGCGTGGTTGTCCGGACCCTGTCCACCACTTTTTCCGTGATTGCCCGCCGATTTTCCACAGGCTTTCCGCAGGATCGCCCCCGACCGTCTCGCCCGGACATCCTCTGGCCGGTCCCAGACCTTTCGACAGCCTGTCCACAACCCATCCACAGGCCTATCCACGGCTTCCGAACAGCGAGCGGTGATCCCGCAGGACCGCCTGCGCCGCGTTGTGGCCGGGCGCGCCGGTGACGCCACCGCCGGGATGGGCGCCGGAGCCGCAATGGTAGAGGCCTCTCAGCGGCCCGCGATAATCGGCGTGGCCCAGCATCGGCCGCGCCGAGAACAGCTGGTTCAACGTCAGCGCGCCGTGGAAAATGTCGCCGCCGAGCAGCCCGAACTGCCGCTCGAGATCGAGCGGAGACAGGATCTGGCGGCCGAGCACGCTCGCCGCAAAACCCGGGGCATATTTGTCCACCGTCGCGATCATGAGATCGGCGACCTCTTCGCGATGGTCGTCCCAGGACCTGCCATCGGGAAGCCTTGGTGCGACATGCTGGCAGAACAGGCTCGCGACATGCTTGCCGGCCGGAGCCAGCGTGTCGTCGAGCGTCGACGGGATCAGCATCTCCACCACGGGCTCGCGGCTCCAGCCTTGGGCGCGCGCGTCGAGCCAGGCGCGATCCATATAGCCGAGACTCGGCGCCAGGATGATGCCGGAGGTGAGGTGATCGCCCTCGCCCGATAGCGCCGTGAAGGAGGGCAGGCGATCCAGCGCCACGTTCATGCGGAACGTGCCGGAGCCGTTCTTCCAGTGCCGGATGCGGGCGAGGAAGTCCGCCGGGAGAGCCTCGGCCGCGATCAGGCGCGTGTAGAGCAGCTTTGGATTGACATTGGCCGCGACATATTTCGCGCGGATCGCAGAGCCGTTCTCCAGCACGACGCCGACGGCGCGGTCGCGCTCGACGATGACCTCGCGGACGCCGGCATCCGTGTCGATCACGACGCCGCGGTCGCGTGCCACGCGTGCCATGGCCTGCGTGATCGCGCCCATGCCGCCGATGGCGTGGCCCCAGACGCCCTTCTTGCCGTTCACCTCGCCGAAGGCGTGATGCAGCATCACATAAGCCGAGCCGGCGGCGTAGGGGCTGGCATAGTTGCCGACGATGGCGTCGAAGCCGAACAGCGCCTTGACCAGATCGTGCTCGAAACGTTCGTCCAGCATCTCGCCGGCCGAGCGCGTGAACAGATCGAGCAGGCTGCGGCTTTGTTCCAGCGTCAGGCCGCGCAGAATGTTGGCGCTCTGCAATGCATTCACCGCTTCGCGGATCGCGTTGGTGCCGAAGCCGTCGAGCAGGTTCGGCGGCGCGCGCAGCACGAACCGCCTGAGCACGTCGGCAATGTCTTCCAGCTCGCGCGTGAAGCCGTCGAGGGCTTCCGCATCACGCGCGCTGAGCCGCGCCACCGAGGCTTTCGTCCGCCCCTCGCCGGTGAGGAGATAGCTGCCATCCGGCGCGGGCAGAAAATTCTGCGCACGCCGCTCGACGATGCGCAGGCCTTGCTCGGCGAGCCTGAGATCACGGATCACCTGCGGGTTGAGCAGGCTCACGGTGTAGGCCGCGACCGAATTGCGAAAGCCGGGGTGAAACTCCTCCGTCACCGCCGCACCGCCGACCACTTTGCGCCGCTCGACCACGCGCACGCGCAGACCCGCCATCGCGAGATAGGCCGCGCAGGTGAGGCCGTTATGGCCTGCGCCGATGATGACGACGTCGGTTTCGGTCATGAGGGATTCGAATCGTTCTGCCTACGGTCATTCCGGGCCGCGCGAAGCGCGAACTATGGTGCGGGCTCCGCACCGGAGAATCTCGAGGTTCCGGGGTCGCCTCTCCGAGGCGCCCCGGAATGACATCTCTATATCAAGCATTCCTTGCTGCAACATCACGCCACACTTTATTGCCCGTTCAGGCGCCTTGTGCTCCATTGCGCGCGGTCCGGCGCCCGCCGGGTTTGAGCCGGAGCATTCATGGATTCGATCGTGCAACCCGCCGCCACGGAGCAGCCGTCGTCGTCGCGCAACCGGCTGCTGCTGACGGTCTACACCGCTGCGATCTTCGTCAGCGCGTTGCTGCTGTTCTCGGTGCAGCCGCTGTTCACCAAGATGGTACTGCCGCGGCTCGGCGGCTCGCCGGCGGTGTGGTCGGTGGCCATGGTGTTCTTCCAGTCGCTGCTGCTGGCCGGTTATGCCTATGCGCATCTGTTGATGCAGGCACGGAACCGGATCGTCCCAGTGGCGGTGCATCTGCTGCTGCTGCTCGCCGCCTTCGCCACGCTGCCGCTCGGCATCGCCTCTGCCTATGGCGAGCCGCCGGCTTCGGGCTACGCGATCTGGCTGCTCGGCCTGTTCGCGGTCTCGATCGGGCTGCCGTTCTTCGCGCTCGCCGCCAACAATCCGCTGCTGCAGGCCTGGTTCGTCCGCACCGGCCATCCGGCCGGCCATGATCCCTATTTCCTCTACGCCTCCTCCAATATCGGCAGCTTCCTCGCACTGTTGTCCTATCCGTTCCTGCTGGAGCCGATGTTCACGCTGCAGATGCAGAACCGGTTCTGGACCGGTGGGTATGGCCTGCTGATCCTCCTCATCGGCGCCTGCGGCGTGCTGTTGTTGCGTTCGCCGAAGCTGGCCGTGGCCGACGCGCGGGCCGAGGACGTGAATGAACCCGCGCCAGGCCTCTTGACACGGCTGCGCTGGATCTTCCTCGCCGCCGTGCCCTCGGGCCTGCTCATCGCCGTCACCGCGCACATCTCGACCGACGTCGCAGCGGCGCCGCTTTTGTGGGTGCTGCCGCTCTCGCTGTACCTGCTGACCTGGGTCGTCGTGTTCCAGTCGCGGCCGCTGCTGCCGCACAAATGGATGCTGATGCTCCAGCCCGTCGCGATCGCCGGCGTCGTCGTCCTGTTGGCTTTCGGCGGCGAGCAGAACCTGCTGCTGACGCTCGGCGGGCATCAACTCTGCTTCTTCGTCATAGCCATGGCCTGCCACGGCGAGCTGGCGCGGACGCGGCCTGCCGCCAGATATCTCACCGGCTTCTATGTTGCGCTGTCGTTCGGCGGCATGGTCGGTGGCTTGTTCGCGGGGCTCGTTGCGCCCTTCACCTTCTCGTGGATCGCCGAATATCCGATCCTGATCGCGCTTGCCGCGCTGTGCCGTCCGTCCGCGAACGAGCGGCTGGGTGGCGTCGTCAAATGGTACTGGCTGGCGCTCGCCGCGCTCGCACTGGCGCTCATCGCGCCGTCATACACGGCGGGCGGCCTCTCGACCTGGTTCGAGGATCATCGCGTCTGGGTCGCCGGCGCCGTCGGCGTGCTCGCCGCGCTGCTCGCGCTGATCCTCAATGCCGGGCGCTGGAAGATCTTTGCCACCGTCGCGCTGGCGCTGGCGTTGATCCGCGTTTATCCCGCAGACGAGGGCCGCGTCACGACCGTGCGCAGCTTCTTCGGCGTGCACAAGATCGTGGTGACGCCGGGCGGCTATTTCCATGTGCTGATGCACGGCACCACCATTCATGGCGCCGAGCGCTTCCGCAACAATGACGGCACGCCGGTCGCAGGCAAGCCCGAGCCGATCACCTATTATCACAAGGACGGTGGCATCGGTCAGGCCGTCAGCGCGATCCGCGAGCGCAAGGGCGCGCCGCTGAAGGTCGCCGCGATCGGCGTCGGCTCCGGCACGCTCGCCTGCGCCGCCGAGCCAGGGGAGAACTGGACCTTTTTCGAGATCGACCAGTCCATGGTCGACGCGGCGCGTGACCCCAGGAATTTCCGTTACATCTCGAGCTGCATGCCGGACATGAAGCCCGTCATCGGCGATGCGCGCCTCACCTTCGCCAAGGAGCCCGATGGCGCCTATGATCTCATCATCGTCGATGCCTATTCGTCCGATGCGATCCCGATCCATCTTGCGACCGAAGAGGCGATGAAGATCTACAAGGACAAGCTCGCGCCGCACGGTGCCGTGGTGATGCACGTCTCCAACCGGCATCTGGATCTGGAGACCGTCGTGGTCGGCATTGCGGATGCCAACGATCTCAAGAGCTGGGTCTTCAACGAGGATTCGGGGCGCGATGGTGACTACATCTTCTCCACCGACGTCGTCATCTCCGCGCGCGAGGAGGCCGATGTCGGCAGGCTCGCGTCCTCCAAGCAATGGGAGCAGACCGAAGCCGACGACAGGGCGCGGGTCTGGACCGACGATTATTCCAACATCCTGGGCGCGCTATATCGGCGTTGGAAGGACGGGGAGTAGGGGGCGCCACGAGTGGTCTGGTGCCCCGGACGCAGCGCAGGCTTCCCCGGCGATGGGAAGCATCGTCCGGTGCGGTGCGCTGCAGAGCCGGGGCCCATCGCGCGGCTTGCTGGGTCCCGGCTCTGCGCCGCACCGCTACGCGCTGCGCCGCGTCCGGGACACGAGATCTACGGCGCCACCGGCGTCCCCGCCGGCAACGCGATCCCCTTCTCGCCGGCGACTTGCCGCAGCAGGTCCGGCCTGTCCGAGATGATGCCGTCGACGCCGATCTCGATCATCCGCGCCATGTCCTCACGCTTGTTCACCGTCCAGACCACGACGCGAAGTCCCTGTGCATGGGCCTCGGAAACCAGCGCCGCGGTCACGTCGCCGAAATTGGGCGACCAGATCGCGCCGCCGGCGGCCTTGATCGTCCGCGGCAGCGAGCCGCCGTGGTCGGCCGGCCTGAACCCCGCCATCCAGTTCGTCGCCTTGTCGAGCGCCACCGTCGGAGCCGAGCCGCGCTGGAGCGTCAGGTACACGGTCGGGATCTTCGGCGCTTGCTGCTGGACGAGAAGCAGAGTCCGCCAGTCGAACGACTGGATCATGACGCGATCGGAGAATCCTTCGGTCTCGATTACCCCGAGCAGCTTCGCGACGAAGGCTTGCGGATCCAGCGTTTCGTCCGGATGGTTCGGATCGATCTTGGTCTCGATGTTGAAGCGCACCTGCGTGTTGGCGGACTTGCGCACCAGCGCGAACAGCTCGGGCAAGGTGGGAATGCGCGTTCCCGGCAGCGCACGCTGGTCGGGGAATTGTCGTGAATAGGCGCTGTCGGGGCGGATCTGGCCGACGTCATGGGTCCTGATCTCCTCGAGCCGCAGCTTGACGAAAGGCGGGCCGGGCGGAGCGATGTAGGTCCCGTCGGGCCGCCGTGCGAGATCGGGATTGAGCCCGCGCTCATGCGAGACGATCACTTCGCCGTCCGCGGTGACGCCGACGTCGAGCTCCAGCGTGTCCACGCCCATCGTGAGCGAATGAGCGAAGGCGGGCAGGGTGTTTTCCGGTAACAGCGCCCGCCCGCCGCGATGCGCCTCGAGGTCGAAGGCCAGATCGGATCCCACGGCCTGTCCCGCTATCACAATCGAGATCACAGTCAGAATGGTTGTAACAGGTGACGGCATGGGGCCTCGAGGGGCAAGCGGAAAGGACCGGATTCGAACGCATTTTGCGTCGCTCGCCTATTCTATGGGCTTTCGCGGCTGTTGAAACCCTGGGTGCCGCGGCTTGGGTTGCGCCCGCCAGGCTTGTATGTAGTCATATGAGCCGACCTGGAAGCCCGACCGTGCAACAGAAACGCGATCACCGCATCATCCGCAGCCGGCACTTCCACAGGATGCAGCGGCGGCATTTCATCATTTTCGACGTGCTGCCGTTCATCGGCACGCTGGTTGCGCCGGGCCTGTTGTTGGTCCGTCCGATTGGCGCGATGGAGCTCGGCCTGTTGTTCGGCTTCTGGCTGATCACGGGCCTCGGCCTCACCGTCGGCTATCACCGCCTGTTCACGCACCGCGCCTTCGCGACCTCCACGACGATGAGCGCGATCCTGATCGTCATGGGCTCGATGGCCGGCCGCGGCCCCATGCTGTCCTGGGCCGCGATGCACCGGCGGCATCACGAGCTGTCCGATCATGATGGCGACCTGCACTCGCCGCGACTGCATGGCGAGGGTGTGCTCGGCCGCCTGCGCGGTTTCCTGCACGCGCACCTGACCTGGATGATCGCGCATGATTATCCCAACGTGGCCCACTACGTGCCGGACCTGATGGCGGACCGCAGGCTGGTTGCGGTCAACAGCCATTACTACACCTGGGTCGGCCTCGGCCTGCTGCTGCCCGCGTTGATCGGCGGCTTGGCGACGATGAGCCTGTGGGGTGCGCTGACCGGCTTTCTCTGGGGCGGCGTGGTGCGGATGTTCGTGGTCGAGCAAACCATGTCTGCCATCAACTCGGTCATGCACAGCTTCGGCGCACAGCCCTTCGTCACCCGCGACGACAACAGCCGCAATCTCGGCGTGATGGCCTGGCTCGCCTGGGGCGAGGGCTGGCACAACAACCATCACGCCTTCCCGTATTCGGCGGCCTTCGGCCTGCGCTGGTTCGAGTTCGATCCCGGCTTCATCTTCATCCGCGCGCTGGAAGCGCTCGGGCTCGCCTGGGACGTCAAGGTGCCGAGCGAGGAGAAGATCGCTCGGCGCATGCAGCGGCAGCCGGGCGATGCCGCACCCGATCTGGAGGCGGGCTGAGCATCACCGGCCGGCGCGAGGGCCGGTGATGGCGCAGCTTTGATCCGATGCTCTTCAACGACTATCCCTTTCTCCTGGTCTTCCTGCCTGCGGCCTTGCTGATCTACCGCCTGGCAGACCCTTATCCGCATCTGCGGATCGGCGTGCAGGTCGCGCTGTCGCTCGCCTTCTATGCCTGGGGCAGCCCATCGTTCATCCTGCTCCTGATCGCCTCCATCACGATCAACTGGCTCGCTTCGGTGGCCTACGGACGGGTGAAATGGCCGGCGGTGCTGACGCTGGTGATGGTGCTCGATCTCGCGGTGCTGGCGCTGTTCAAATACGCCAATTTCCTGCTCGCCAATCTTGCACTCGTGCTGGATACGAAGTTCGCGGCGCTCGACATCGGGCTGCCGCTCGGGATCTCGTTCTTCACTTTTCACCACATCATGTATCTGGTCGATCTGAAGCGCGGCAAGGCGCCGCTCTATGCGCTCGACCGTTACGCGCTCTACATCGCCTTCTTCCCGCAGGCGATCGCGGGCCCGCTGGCGCGATGGTCTGAGGTGATGCATCAGTTCGGCCGGCAGGTCTACGTGCGGGGCTGGCAGCGGCAATTCTGCATCGCCATGTGCTTCATCGCGTTCGGCTTGTTCGAGAAGGTCGTCATCGCCGACGGCCTCGCGCATCTGCTCGATCCCATCTATGCGCAGGCGGCAAGCGGACCGTTGCGAAGCGGCGACGCCTGGCTGGCCTTCTGCTTTTCGTTCCAGATCCTGTTCGATTTCTCCGGCTATTCCGACATCGCGATCGGCCTCGGCCTCTTGTTCGGCGTGCAGCTGCCCTACAATTTCAATGCGCCGTTGCGCTCGACCAATATCCAGGACTTCTGGCAGCGCTGGCACATCACGCTGATGTTGTTCCTGCGCGACTATGTCTTCTATCCCCTGGTCAATCTGCGCCTGTTGCCGCGCCGCTTCTTGCCGGTCCAGTTCTTCGGCGCGATGATGATCACGATGGCGCTGTGCGGCCTCTGGCACGGCGCGAGCTGGACCTTCGTGCTGTGGGGCGTGCTGCATGGCTTCGCGCTGGTGGCCTGCGCGCTGTGGCGCCGCTATGGGCCGGAATTTCCGTCGTGGCTCGGCTGGGCGCTCACCGTATTGTTCGTGCTGGCGACCGGCGTGATCTTTCGCGCCGGATCGTTGGAGGCGGCCTGGCATGTCTTTTCGGGACTGATCTCACCGCTGCCGCTCGAGCGCGGCAAGCATCTATGGCCGCTGATCGCAGCGCCGCTGTTCGCTTTCCTGCTGCCGGCGAGCCAGGACATCGTCGCGCTGCTCACGCGGCGTCCCAAACCGTGGCTCGCCGGTCTGCTCGGCATCGGATTGTTCGCATTGCTGCTCCACATGGGTGGTCGGGATCTGCATGAATTCGTCTACTTCAAGTTCTGAGACCGACCCCGGCTGGGGACGGAGCCTGCTGGCGTGCCTCGGCACGCTCTCGGGCGCCGCCTTGTTGGTGGTCGCACTGATGGTCGTGGTCGATCCCTATGACAGCGGCAAGCTCGGCCTGCTGGGCATCGAAGGGGTCGACAATCGTCTGACGCAAATCACGGCAGCGAGCCGCGCACGCGATGCGAGCTTCGACTCCGTCATCCTCGGCAATTCGACCGGGCAATTGATCCAGCCGGCGGAATTGTCCCGCGCGAGCGGGTTCCGTTTCGTCCAGCTCTACATGACCGGTGCGAGCCCACGCGAGCAGCTCGCCGTGCTCGATTTCTTCCTGCGCAATCACCGGAAGGTCGGCGCGCTGGTCATCGCCGCCGATCCCGGCTGGTGCGTGCATGCCCGGCCGAAGGAGGAGGGCGCTCCGTTCCCCTACTGGCTGTATGACGCAAGCGTGGTCACCTATGCGGTGCGGCTGATCTCCTGGCAGGCGATCGAGCAGGTCTTCCAGCGCATCGGCATTGGGCTCGGCCTGCGGCCGCGCATGAACCGTGACGGCTTTGTCAGCTACGAGGACATCTGGCCGCCCGGCCAATTCAAGGAGACCAATGCTCCCAGGGACCCCGCGCCCGTGGCTTCTGCCGAGGCGCGAGCGGTGTTCCCCGAGATCGCGGCCCTCAAGGACGTCGTCCGCAAATTGCCGGTCGACGTGCCCGTCGTCATCATCGTGCCGCCGACCTTCGCTGCCACCGTGGCAAAGCCCGGCACGCAAGCTGAACTGGAGCGCAACGCCTGCGATGCCGCGCTCGCACAGGTCGTGGCCGGGCGGCCGCGCAGCAAATTCGTCAGCTATCGCGTCGACAACGAGCTCACGCGCGATCGCGCCAGTTTCGTGGACTATATCCACTACCGCCCGGTGCTGGCGCGCAAGATCGAGCAGGGGATTGTCGCGAGCCTGCGCGACGGCGAGCACGCGAGAATCGATTTCTGAGCAGGTCAGCCGATTTCGTCGAAGACCGCATCGAGCCAGAGCTTGCGCGCAAGCCTGCGCTGGATCTTGCCGCTGGTGGTTTTCGGCAGTGCACCGGGCCGGATCAGCGCAATGTGGCGCGCGGACAACTCGTGGCAATCGGCAACGGCCTCGCGGATCCGGCCCTTGATCTCGTCGCCGTCGATCTTGTGACGCGCCGTGCGCTCGACCTCCTGCACGATGACGAGCGTTTCTTCAGCGCCCTCGTCCGGCACCGAGAATGCTGCGCCGCAGTTTTCGCGCAAGCCCTCGTCCAGCGACTGCACCGTGCGCTCGATGTCCTGCGGATAATGGTTGATGCCGCGGATGATGATGAGGTCCTTGATCCGGCCGCTGACGAACAACTCGCCGCCGGCATCGAGGAAGCCGAGATCGCCGGTGCGCAGCCATGCGCCGGGCTCGCCGGCGATCTCTGCGTTGAGTTGCTCGCGCGTCGCATCATCGTTGCGCCAATAGGCGCGGGCGATGTTGGCGCCGCTGACCCAGATCTCGCCGACGCAGTCGGGGGGCAGGCGTGTGCATTTACCGGGATCGACGATGGCGATCTGCTCACCCTCGAGCGCGCGCCCGCAGCCGACCACGATCTGCGCATCGTCCCAGTCCGAGGCGGTCGCTGCTCTGTCTGTCTGAAGCGCCGCACGACTGATGCGACGCGTCAGATGACCGCCGCCGCGCGTTCCCCCTGAAATGAGCAGCGTCGCTTCCGCCATGCCGTAGGCCGGATACATCGCGCGCGGATCGAAGCCGTGCGGTGCGAAGGTCGCGGCGAACCGGTCGATGGTTTCCGCGCGCACCGGCTCGGCGCCGTTCAGGGCGATCCTCAGCGACGACAGGTCGATGCCGTCCATCTGGTCGGCGCGGTAGCGGCTGACGCAGAGGTCGAAGCCGAAATTGGGGCTGCACGCCACTTCCGCGCGATAGTGCGAGATCGCGCGCAGCCATCCGAGCGGCCGCTGCATGAACGCGTTCGGCGCCATCAGCACGCAGGTCGCCCCGACATAGAGCGTCTGCAGCGCGTTCAGGATCAGCCCCATATCGTGGTAGAGCGGCACCCAATTGACGTAGGTCGATTGCCTGGTGTTGCCGAGCGCGATGCGGATCATCTCGAGATTTGCGAGCAGATTGGCGTGGCTGACCATCACCCCCTTCGGCTCGGAGGTCGAGCCGGAGGTGTATTGCAGGAAGGCGATGTCATCCGCCGCCGGATCCGCCAGGGCGACCGGTGCCAGGGTCGCCGGACCGAGATCGACCTCGATCCATCGGATGTTCTCGTGTGCGAAGCGCGTTTGCAGATCGCCGCGAAGCGAGAGGGCCGAACTGGTCAGCGCCACCGCTGGCGTGCAGTTGGCGAGAATTGCGGCGCTGGCATCGCGCGCACCGTTTCGCCGCGGCATCATCATCGGCACGGCGATGATGCCGGACATCAGGCAGCCGAAGAACGCCACCAGAAATTCAAGGCCGGGTGGAAACACCAGGATGGCGCGGTCGCCGGGGCGCGCGACCGCGGCCAGACGCGCCGCGAGCGCACTTGCGCAATCGCTCAACTGGCGGAAGGTGAGGGCAGCTTCTTCAGTCCCGCGGTCGGAGACGAAGACATAGGCGCGGTCAGCCTGCTCCGCCGCGCGCCGGGCCAGGAGCGCCACGAGCGAGCGAGGAGTGTCCATCGGATTGCGCCGGTTCAGACCGCGTCAGGCGGCTGGTCGGATCGCGCGCTTGTCGGCAAGAAACCGGGACAAGGCCTCGACGGTCGGATGGTCGTAGAAGTCGTCGGTCGACATTTCGATGTCCAGCTTCTCCTCGAGTTCCATCATGAGGTAGACCAACATCGCCGAATCGAGACCGAGGCGGTTGAATTTGGTGCCGGTGTCGACCCGGTCCGTGGAGATGCGCAGGATGTTGGCCAGCGCGGTAACGCAGAAATCCGAAATCTGCTCGCGTGTCATGTCATTTCCCAGAAGCAATGGGAACGACAATACGGGCGACCCCTAGCTTGTCAATTTGGCCGGGGCGCCGCGGCGATGAAGGTTGGGGACTGTTGCCTTCCTGCGTCGGTGAGCTGCTCGATTCCTACCCAGGCCGGCCTGAATCTGTGCGGCCGCCGCGGTGCCGGCGCGTCAGCACGATCCGATTCGCTGCCGCGCCCGGCGTCGCGTTCAGGCTGCGTCAGTTCTGATAATAATAGCTGCGCGGCTGATAAAATTGAGGGGGCTGCGGCTGATGATAGTAGCCCTGCTGGCCGTAGCCCTGGTCGTATGTTGGTTGCGGCAGCTGTTGATAGGCCTGCGTGCCATAGGGGCGGGTGATCGGGCGCGGCGCCGGGTAGCGCGCGCCGGTGTCGCTGCCGTCGGCCGGGTAGATGTAGTTGTCGTCCTGCGGCATGTAGCGCCGCGCGGGCTGCGCCGGCGGCGTCAGGTTCACCGGGGCGCCAGTGGTGGCGTATTGCTCCTCAGCGGGCTGCGGGGCGCGGGCCACCGCATTGGCATTGCGGCCGCGCGGATTGCGCGCCAGCGCCACCTGTGCCGAGCCGGTCAGCGCCACCGTGGTGTTGAGCACGCCCTGCTGCTGCACCAGCGCATAGAGCGTCGAGGCGTTCTGGCGCGACAGGCGCACGCAGCCATGGGATGCCGGCGAGCCGAGCCGGCCGACCGAGTCCGTGCCGTGGATGGCGTGCCCGACCTTGGTGAAGAAGATCGCGTGCGGCATCGGCGCGTCGTCGAATTCCTTGGAATAGTGGTCCTCTTCCATCCGGAAGGCGCGGAAGGCGCCATTCGGCGTCTCGCGCGAGGGGATGCCGGTCGACACCGGCCAGCGGTAGCGCGCGACCCCGTCGACGGCGACGGTCATCTGCTGATTGTCCTTGTCGACGGTGATCTCGACCTTGGCCTGCGCGGTGCTTACGCTCAAAAGCATCAGGGATGTAAAAGCAATGAAAAACGAACGCATCTGACTTCTGGCCTCCGGCCTGTTCTGCTCGCGCCGCGGCTCTCCGTCCCCCGGCGTGCATTATGCCTGCAGCCCGGCATTGGTTCCAGCGGCCTGCCTGTCCATCGTTAACGGGGTGCCAGGCGTAAGCAAGGCCGCTTTGTGCCGCGCCGGCTGGCGGCGCTGACATTTTCGCGAGCACCGCGAGGTCAGTTCTTGAGCCGGTATCCAGTTCGGAAAATCCACCAGATCACGACCAGGCAGATCACCAGGAAGGCCAGCGTCATGCCGATGCTGACGGATACGCTGACGTCGGCGATCTCGTAAAAGCTCCAGCGGAAGCCCGAGATCAGATAGACGACCGGGTTGAGCAGCGCCACCGTGCGCCAGGTAGGCGGCAGCATGTCGATGGAATAGAAGCTGCCGCCTAGGAAGGTCAGCGGCGTCACCACCAGCATCGGGATCATCTGCAGCTTCTCGAAGCCGTCGGCCCAGATGCCGATGATGAAGCCGAACAGGCTGAACGTCACCGCGGTCAGCACCAGGAAGGCCAGCATCCAGATCGGATGGTGGATGTGCAGCGGCACGAACAGGCCGGCGGTCGCCAGGATGATCAGGCCGAGGATGATCGACTTGGTCGCGGCGGCGCCGACATAGCCGAGCACGATCTCGAAATAGGAGATCGGCGCCGACAGGATCTCGTAGATCGTGCCGGTGAATTTCGGGAAGTAGATGCCGAACGAGGCGTTGGCGATGCTCTGCGTCAGCACCGAGAGCATGATCAGGCCCGGGACGATGAAGGTGCCGTAGCTGACGCCCTCGACCTGGCTGATGCGCGAGCCGATCGCGGCGCCGAACACCACGAAATAGAGCGAGGTCGAGACCACCGGCGAGACGATGCTTTGCAGCAGCGTTCGCCAGGTGCGCGCCATTTCGAACAGATAGATGGCGCGAATGGCGCGGTGGTTCATGACGTCCTCACGAGGTCGACGAAGATGTCCTCGAGCGACGATTGCGTCGTGTCGAGGTCGTTGAAGCGGATGCCGGCGGTGCGGAGGTCGCCGAGCAGGCTGGTGATGCCGGTGCGCTCGCCCTGCGTGTCGTAATCGTACACCAGCGTCGCGCCTTCATCGCAGAGCTCGAGCTCGTAATGCGCGAGGTTTTCCGGCAACGACGTCACCTTGTTCTGCAAATGCAGCGTCAGCCGCTTCTTGCCGAGCTTCTGCATCAAGGTCGTCTTGTCCTCGACCAGCACGATCTCGCCCTTGTTGATGACGCCGATGCGGTCGGCCATCTCCTCGGCTTCCTCGATGTAATGCGTGGTGAGGATGATGGTGACGCCGGACTGCTGAAGCCCGCGCACCACCTCCCACATGCCCTTGCGCAGCTCGACGTCGACGCCGGCGGTCGGCTCGTCCAGGAACAGGATCTGCGGCTCGTGCGACAAGGCCTTGGCGATCATCACGCGGCGCTTCATGCCGCCCGAGAGCGTGATGATCTTGTCGTCCTTCTTGTCCCACAGCGAGAGGGCCTTCAGCACCTTCTCGATGTGATCGGGGTTCTTCGGCTTGCCGAACAGGCCGCGTGAGAAGCTCACGGTCGCCCACACGCTCTCGAAGGCGTCGGTGTGCAATTCCTGCGGCACGAGGCCGATCAGCGAGCGAGCCTTGCGGTAGGAGGTCTGGATGTCCTCGCCGCCGACCAGGACGCGGCCCTCGCTCGGATTGGCGATGCCGCAGATGATCGAGATCAGCGTGGTCTTGCCGGCGCCGTTGGGGCCGAGCAGCGCAAAAATCTCGCCGCGCGTGATGTCGAGATTGACGTTCTTGAGCGCCTTGAAGCCGGACCCATAGGTCTTCGACAGATTGGCGACGGAGATGATGGAAGACATGATGGCCGCAAGGCTGAGGAGCAAAGGTGAGGGAAGGGGCCGCACCATCCAGGAGGGCAGGTCGGCGGAGCCCTGAAATAGGAACGCTGTTGTCCCTCCGCAATTCCCCGGAGAAAAATGGTCTCAAAACAGGCGCTTCAGTGGCATGTTCCCGGCAAGTGTTGCGCGATGGTCACGGCTTGCTGCTAAGATTGGCGCTCACGCGGCTCTTTGTTGCGTCTGCGAGCGCGCCGTGGCTACGATTCCGGCCAATCGCGAAGCGTATTGTCTCCGGGGAAAAGATCGATGAGACCGAACGGCCGTCACACCGCCGGCGCCAGCCAGCTGTCCGCCCTCCGTGCGTGGGCGATGGGCCTGCTCCTGCTGTCAGCTGTTGCCATCAGCCCGACCACCGCCAAGGCCGCGCCGAGCCAGGCCGCGGCGGCGACGACGCATGTCTATCTTCTCCGCGGCGTGCTCAACATCTTCTCGCTCGGCCTCGACACGATCGGCGCCCGCCTCCAGGCGCAGGGCGTCCCGGTGACCGTCGCCAATTTCGTGTCCTGGTCCTCGCTCGCCGATGAAGCGGCGGCTGCCTACAAGGCCGGCCGGCTCAAGACCATCATCCTGGTCGGCCATTCCTCCGGCGCGACCGCGCTGCCCGACATGATCGCCAAGCTCAACCAGCTCGGCGTGCCCGTGAAGCTCGCGATCGGCCTCGATTCCGTGTTCAAGACCAAGCTCTCGACCGGGGCGGAACGCTACATCAACATCTATATCGGCGACGGTCCCGGCGAGCCGGTGCGGGCCGCGCAGGGCCTTCGCGGCAAGCTCGACAATGTCGATGTCCGCGGCACCGGCGTCGGCCATATCTCGATCGACAAGAACGAGGCGATCCAGCGCCGCGTCATCGCCGAGATCGACGCCGCGATCAT
>NZ_LBJW01000094.1:0-122383 GCF_028128865.1 Bradyrhizobium sp. CCBAU 11357
CCAAGGCGGTCCCGCTCGGCCTGGTCACGCGCCTGGAAGAGCTGCCCGCCGACAAGATCGAGTTCTCCAACGGCCGCTACATGGTGCAGTACCGCGAGCAGCTGATGCCGCTGGTCGCCATGGACGGCGTCACCATTGCGAGCCAGGGCGCCCAGCCGATCCTGGTGTTCGCCGACGACGGCCGCTCCATGGGCCTCGTCGTCGACGAGATCATCGACATCGTCGAGGAACGCCTCAACATCGAGGTCGGCGGCTCCTCCTCCGGCATTCTCGGCTCGGCCGTGATCAAGGGCCAGGCCACCGAGGTGATCGACGTCGGCCACTTCCTGCCGATGGCGTTCGCCGACTGGTTCACCCGCAAGGAGATGAAGCCGTCGCTGCATTCGCAGTCGGTGCTGCTGGTCGACGACTCAGCGTTCTTCCGCAACATGCTGGCGCCGGTGCTGAAGGCCGCCGGCTACCGCGTCCGCACCGCGCCGACCGCGCAGGAGGGCTTAGCTGCCCTGCGCGCGCAAAACTTCGACGTGATCCTGACCGACATCGAGATGCCCGACATGAACGGGTTCGAGTTCGCGGAAGTCGTCCGCTCCGACAACAACCTCGCCGCGACGCCGATCATCGGCCTCTCTGCGCTGGTGTCGCCGGCGGCGATCGAGCGCGGCCGGCAGGCCGGCTTCCACGACTACGTCGCCAAGTTCGACCGTCCCGGTCTGATCGCGGCGCTGAAGGAGCAGACCGCGGGCGCCGCCGGCGCCTCCGAGCTGAGCCGGGCCGCGGCGTAAGCAGGACAGGGATCAGGAGAAATCGAGATGAGCAAGAAGACCCAGTCCGCTGAAGGCGCCATGGTCGAGTACGTCACCGCGATGATCGGCGGCCAGCTGTTCGGCCTGCCGATCTCCCGCGTCCAGGACGTGTTCATGCCCGAGCGCGTCACCCGCGTTCCCCTGTCCTCGCGCGAGATCTCGGGCGTGTTGAACCTGCGCGGCCGCATCGTCACCGTGGTCGACATGCGCGCCCGTCTCGGCCTGCCCAGGGACGAGGACGGCAAGACCCCCATGGCGGTCGGCGTCGATCTGCGCGGCGAATCCTATGGCCTCCTGATCGACCAGATCGGCGAGGTGCTGCGCCTGTCCGAGGACGGCAAGGAAGAGAACCCCGTCAACCTCGACCCCCGCATGGCCAAGCTCGCCGGCGGCGTCCACCGCCTCGACGGCCAGCTCATGGTCGTGCTCGACGTCGACCGCGTCCTCGAGCTCGCGCCCGAGATGATGGCAGCCTGATACGGCGGCACTGCCGCCGGCGGGCTCGCAATTGGAAGTATCCCCGCAAAGGGGAGGAAGCAGAGGTTCACATGCGAACGTGTCTCGTCGTTGATGATTCCAGCGTCATCCGCAAGGTTGCGCGCCGGATCCTGGAGGGGCTCGACTTCCAGATCCTCGAAGCCGAGGACGGTGAGAAGGCGCTGGAGGCCTGCAAGCGCGGCCTGCCCGATGCGGTGCTGCTCGACTGGAACATGCCGGTCATGGATGGCTACGAGTTCCTCGGCCATCTCCGCCGCATGCCCGGCGGCGACCAGCCGAAGGTGGTGTTCTGCACCACCGAGAACGACGTCGCGCATATCGCGCGCGCGCTGCACGCCGGCGCCAACGAGTACATCATGAAGCCCTTCGACAAGGACATCGTGACGGCGAAATTCCAGGAAGTCGGCCTGATCTGAGCGACCGCCCGGAGGCTGAACGGATCCTTCGGCGATTGTTTCCAACTGAACCGTTTCAGTCTGAGTTGGTGAGTAATGAGTGTTGCGTTCGCAGGTAATTCGACTACGAGCCCGTCGCGCGAAGCCGGACCTTTGCGGGTAATGATCGTCGACGACTCCGTCGTCATCCGCGGTCTGATCTCGCGCTGGATCGGTACCGAGCACGACATGGAGGTCGCGGGGTCGCTGCGCACCGGGCTCGAGGCGGTCAACCAGCTCGATCGCATCAATCCCGATGTTGCCGTGCTCGACATCGAAATGCCCGAGCTCGATGGCCTTTCGGCGCTGCCGCAACTGCTCGCCAAGAAGCGCGATCTCGTCATCATCATGGCTTCGACGCTGACCCGCCGCAACGCGGAGATCAGCTTCAAGGCGTTGTCGCTCGGCGCGGCCGATTACATTCCCAAGCCGGAATCGACGCGTGAGGCGTCGGCCGCAGACATTTTCCATCACGACCTGATCCAGAAGATCCGCCATCTCGGCGCGCGGCTGCGTCGCAAGTCTGCGGTTGCGAGCCCGCCGCTGGCGCCCGCGAGCCCGGCTCCCGTCGCGCGCGGTCCTGTCGCGCGGCCTGCCGCGCCTGCGCCCGCTCCGGCCGTGCACGCCCCGTCGTCAGGATCGCTCGCGACACGTCCGTTCTCGACCCAGGCGCCGAAGGTGCTGCTGATCGGCTCCTCGACCGGCGGTCCTCAGGCGCTGATGGCGCTCGTCACCGAGCTCGGCCCCGTGATCGATCGCTTCCCGGTGCTGATCACCCAGCACATGCCACCGACCTTCACCACCATCCTCGCCGAGCATCTGGGGCGCACGAGCCGCCGGCCGGCGGCCGAGGCGGTCGACGGTGAGCCGGTGAAGCCGGGACGGATTTACCTTGCTCCGGGCGGCAAGCACATGCGTGTCGCGCGCAGCGGCGCTGACCCGGTGATCGCGCTCGACGACGGCCCCCCCGTGAATTTCTGCAAGCCTGCGGTCGATCCGCTCTTCACCTCCGCCATCGACGTCTGGCACGGCAACATCCTCTCCGTGATCCTGACCGGCATGGGCTCGGACGGGATGCGCGGCGGCAAGGACATCGTCGCGGCCGGCGGCAGCGTGATCGCGCAGGACGAAGCCTCCAGCGTGGTCTGGGGCATGCCGGGCGCGGCGGCCAATGCCGGCATCTGCGCGGCGATCCTGCCGCTCAACCAGATCGGCGCCAAGGTCAACCGCCTGTTCGCGGGAGACCGCTCGTGACACCCGCAGATTACGACTATCTGCGCAAGTTCCTGAAAGAGCGCTCCGGTCTCGATCTCTCCGCCGACAAGCAATATCTGGTCGAGAGCCGGCTGCTGCCGCTCGCCCGCAAGGCAAGCCTTCCCGGCATCCCCGATCTCGTTCTGAAGATCAGGAACGGCGACGGCCGGCTTGCGACCGACGTGGTCGAAGCGATGACCACCAACGAGACGTTCTTCTACCGGGACAAGATTCCGTTCGATCATTTGCGCGACACCATCCTGCCGGGCCTGATCCAGGCGCGCGCGGCGCGCAAGTCACTTCGCATCTGGTCAGCGGCCTCCTCGACCGGGCAGGAGCCCTATTCGATCGCAATGTGCATGAAGGAGATGGGCTCAGCTCTCGCCGGCTGGCGCATCGAGATCGTCGCCACCGACCTGTCGCAGGAGGTGCTGGAGAAATCCAAGGCCGGGCTCTACAGCCAGTTCGAGGTGCAGCGCGGCCTGCCGATCCAGCATCTGGTGAAATACTTCACGCAAGTGGGCGAGCTCTGGCAGCTCAACGCCGACATTCGTGCCATGGTGCAGTTCCGCCAGCTCAATCTGCTGCAGGACTTCTCCCATCTCGGCGCCTTCGACGTGATCTTCTGCCGCAACGTGCTGATCTATTTCGACCAGGACACCAAGGCGGTGATTTTCGAGCGCATGGCGAAGGCAATGGAGGCGGACGGCACGCTGCTGCTTGGCGCCGCCGAATCCGTCGTCGGCATCACCGACGCGTTCCGCCCGGTCGCCGATCGCCGCGGTCTCTATCAGCTCAACCCCGCGCGTTCCGGCCGTCCGATGGGCGGATTGATGCCGCAGCCGCTGAAGCTCGCCGCGGCGAGGTGAGCTCTCCGTCATTCCGGGGCGGCGCGTCAGCGCCGAGCCCGGAATCCATAACCACAGGCGGTCGTAACAGGCATGCGGTTAGACGAGGGCCATTCCATCCGCCTGTGGTTATGGATTCTCTGATGCGCAACTGCGCATCATAGCTCGCGACTTCGTCGCGCCCCGGAATGACATTACAAAATCGCATGCGGCAGAAACCGCGAGCGGTTGCCCGTGATCGGGCTTTCGTCCTCGCGGATCGACAGCCCACAGGGCTCGTGGTTCACCAGCCAGCTTCCGATCACCGGATAAAAGCCCGAAAAGTTCGGCAGCGGTGACAAGGCCTGGCGTACGAAACCTTCGGCGCCGTAGGGCCCTGCCTGCTCGTCGAGCGGCATGCCGCCGGACACCAGCGTGACATTGGCGCCTTCGCGCGACAGCAGCGGCTTGCGCACATAGGACGTGCCGAGCTCGGCGGCGCGCGGATCGTCTTCGAAGAAGGCCGGCAGCAGATTGGGATGGTTCGGAAACATCTCCCAGAGCAGCGGCAAGATGCCCTTGTTGGAGAGCACCGCCTTCCACGGCGGCTCGATCCAGCGTGTCGGCGCATCCTTCAGCTTGGCGCCGAAGGCGTCCTGGAACATCCATTCCCAGGGATAGAGCTTGAAGGCGAGCGCGATATCGTTCTCGTCGAGATCGACGAAGCCGCCGGCCTCGTCGCGCCAGCCGACCTGCTCGATGTCGAGCACCGTGGTCGAGAGTCCGGCCTGGCGCGCGGTGTCTTCGAGATAAGCGAGCGTGCCGGCGTCTTCCTCGTTGCCGGTGATCCCGGTGAGATGAACGCGACGGCCGCTGGCGATCTCCTTCCATGCTGCAATCAGCCGCTCATGGATGGAGTTGAACTGATCGGCGCGCGAGGGGACGACGCGGCGTTCGATCGCCTGTTCGAGCCAGGTCCATTGGAACACCGCGGCCTCGAAGATCGAGGTCGGCGTGTCCGCATTGTATTCGAGCAGCTTTGCCGGCGACTTGCCGTCGAACCTCAGATCGAGCCGGCCGTAGAGGCTGCGGTCGTCGCGCTTCCAGCTCTCGGCGATCAGGCTCCAGAACGCTTCCGGAATCTTCAATCGCTGCAAGAAGCGCTCGTCGCCGATGACGCGGCCGGCAAGATCGAGGCACATCGCGTCGATCTCGCCGGTCGGCGTCTCGATGCCGCGCTCGATCTCGTCCAGCGTGAAGCCGTAATAGGCGCGCTCGTCCCAATAGCGCTCGCCGTCGATGGTGTGGAAGACGAAGCCGCATTGCGCCGCGGTCTCTCGCCAGTCGTCGCGCTCCAAGCAAGTGATGCGTTGCATGGTCAACCCCCGCCGGAGAAGCCATGGCCGAACGAGCCGAAGCCGCCACGGCTCACGCTGCTGTGGCCGGAATCCGACGACGTGCCCGACGAGGAATGGCTCGATGAATCGCTCTCGAAGAAGCTCGATCGCGACGACCAGCGCGAGCTGCTGCCGCCCGACGAACTGCTGCTGCTGCTGCTGGTGGTGCAAGTCGTGGTCGTCTGCCCCGGCGCGGCGCCGGGGGAGGGCTCGCAGGTCTGCCGCGGCATCAAGGTGTAGGCGGTGGTGCCGACGGCAATCGTGCCCATCACCAGCAGCGCGACGTGGCCGGAGCGCTTCACCGGCGGCCGCGAGGGCGGCGGCTCGGCCACCGGCCGGCGCTTGCCGAATTCCTTCTTGGCGGGTTTGTCGGCCATGTCAGTAGATCATGCTGGCGGCGTTGAGCAGCCCCGCGGCGAGCGAGGACAGGCCGAGCCAGATCGCCGGGGCAAGCTCGCCGGCGGAGATCCGCTCCGAGAGGTTGGGGACCGGGACCTTGATGAGGAAGAACACGATGACCTGCACGATCAGCGCGATCGTCGCCCAGACCAGGCAGTCCAGCACGTTCGCCGAATGCGCGATGGCGCTGACCAGCGGCGCCACGAAGCCGAGCAGGCTGAGGCCGAGCGCAATCGCCGCAGCCGGCTCGTTGTCGCGGATGAGCTGGAACTCGTTATGGGCCGTGATGCGGGTATAGACGAACAGATAGGCCACGATCGCGATCAGCCCGGTGCAGAAATAGACCAGGAAGGCGGGCAGGCCGGCGAGTGATTGCAGGATCATCATTCCCCCATCGTGCAGCGACCATTCGTCGGCAGGGGAAGGCTAGTGGTTCAAACGTTAAGCTTCCAATGAAGCGTCCCCCCAAAAACGAAAACCCCGCCATTTGCGGCGGGGTCCAGGCTGGGAGGAGCGAGCCTGACTGGGCTCGCGACGTAATCCCTAAGATCAGGCGGGGATGCGCTCGTCGGCCTCGTGCGGCTCCCGCAGCACGTAGCCGCGGCCCCAGACGGTCTCGATGAAGTTGCGGCCCTCGGAGGCGTTGGCGAGCTTCTTGCGGAGCTTACAGATGAAGACGTCGATGATCTTCAGCTCGGGCTCGTCCATGCCGCCATAGAGATGGTTGAGGAACATTTCCTTGGTGAGGGTCGTGCCCTTGCGCAAGCTGAGCAGCTCCAGCATCTGATATTCCTTGCCGGTCAGATGCACGCGCTGGCCGCCGACTTCCACCGTCTTGGTGTCGAGGTTGACGACGAGGTCGCCGGTCTGGATGACCGACTGGGCATGGCCCTTGGAGCGGCGCACGATCGCGTGGATGCGGGCCACCAGCTCGTCCTTGTGGAAGGGCTTGGTCATGTAGTCGTCGGCGCCGACGCCGAGACCCTTGACCTTGTCCTCGATGCCGGCGAGGCCGGAGAGGATCAGAATCGGTGTCTTGATCTTGGAGACCCGGAGCTGCTTGAGCACGTCGTAGCCGGACATGTCGGGCAGGTTGAGGTCGAGGAGAATAATGTCGTAATCGTATAGTTTACCGAGATCGACGCCTTCTTCCCCCAAATCGGTCGTGTAGACGTTGAAGCTCTCCGACTTCAGCATCAGCTCGATCGACTGCGCGACGGCGCTGTCATCTTCAATCAGCAAAACGCGCATGCCAGTTCCCCATAGTCGCCGCTCCTGGGCGTCAGGTCGGCCGCATTCGCGGCACTCAACAAAACGCCTTTGAACAACTGATTCGGATCCTGACAACAGATGGTTAACAAAGTCTGATTCTGGAACGCAAGTCCCCCCGGTGCAATTTTTGTCGAATCGCCCTAAGGTCTTGCGGGAGAAGCAGCTTTCGTTACCCGATTCCGTTCAAGCTCCACTTTAAGAGACGGGCCTAACCGACTCCCGCGACTCAGCCTTCTTCTGAAGGGGAGTCACGCTCAGTCTCAAAGACAGTGACGCAATGATTAATGATGCGGGTAAACACGAAGTTAAGCGCCGTTCAGAAATATGGCGAAACTTAAGGTTTCCACCGTGATGTCCCGGGATCACCAAAGGCGACCATCTCATGAAGCCCCTCATATGAAGGCGCGCTGCCGATGAAGGCCCTCCTATGAAGGCGCTTGCCGAACAGATCGGCGACATCGACGGCATCAACATCTATGGCCGCGTCGTCGGCGTTCGCGGTCTGATGGTCGAGGTGGCCGGCCCGATTCACGCGATGTCGGTCGGCGCGCGGCTCGTGATCGAGACCGGCGCCAACCGCACCATTCCCTGCGAGGTGATCGGCTTCTCCGGCAACAATGCCGTGGTGATGCCGTTCGCAGGCCTCGAGGGCGTGCGCCGCGGCTGCAAGGCGGTGATCGCCAACGCCGCCAACCAGGTGCGGCCGTCCGCGGCCTGGCTCGGCCGCGTCGTCAACGCGCTGGGCGAGCCGATCGACGGCAAGGGGCCGCTGCCGCAGGGCTCTTCGCCGATGCCGTTCCGCAATACGCCGCCGCCCGCACATTCGCGCAAGCGTGTCGGCAGCCCGCTCGATCTCGGCGTGCGCGCCATGAACACCTTTCTCACCTGCTGCCGCGGTCAGCGCATGGGCATCTTCGCAGGTTCCGGCGTCGGCAAGTCGGTGCTGCTGTCGATGCTGGCGCGCAACGTCGATGCCGATATCAGCGTCATCGGGCTGATCGGCGAACGCGGCCGCGAGGTGCAGGAATTCCTGCAGGACGATCTCGGCGAGGAGGGCCTCGCGCGCTCGGTCGTGGTGGTCGCGACCTCCGACGAGCCGGCGCTGATGCGCCGCCAGGCGGCGTATCTCACGCTCGCGGTCGCCGAGTACTTTCGCGACGAGGACAAGGACGTGCTCTGCCTGATGGACTCGGTGACGCGCTTTGCCATGGCTCAGCGCGAGATCGGCCTGTCCGCCGGCGAGCCGCCGACGGCCAAGGGCTACACGCCGACCGTCTTCACCGAGTTGCCGAAGCTCTTGGAGCGTGCCGGGCCGGGACTGGGCGAGGGCGCCATCACCGCGATCTTCACGGTGCTGGTCGACGGCGACGACCATAACGAGCCGATTGCCGATGCCGTGCGCGGCATCCTCGACGGCCATATCGTGATGCAGCGCTCGATCGCCGAGCGCGGCCGTTACCCCGCGATCAACATCCTCAAATCCGTCTCGCGCACCATGCCGAAATCGGCCGATCCGCAGTTCTGGCCCGTCATCCTGCGGGCGCGCCAGGTGATGGCGACCTATGCCGACATGGAGGAATTGATCCGTCTCGGCGCCTACCGCGCCGGCTCCAGTCCCGAGGTCGACGAGGCGATCCGCCTGAATGAGCCGCTGGAAGCCTTCCTGCGACAGCGCAAGGACGAAAGGGCATCACTCGCGGAGGGCTATCGCCAATTGGCCCAAATCCTCGGCAATTTGGAAACGGAACGCTAACTTTGTCCGGTCATCATCCGATCCCACAGAGTAGCAGAGCCGGTCTGGGCCCCCTTCGGGCCCGTGGGGTGACCGGTATCGTCCCACGTGCAGCGGGGGGACTTCTGGGGAGTACGAGTCGATGAAGTCACGAGATACCCTCATCCGCCTGAAGAAATTTCAGGTCGACGAGAAGCGCCGCCGGGTCACCCAGATCGAGACCATGATCGCCGACTTCCAGCGCATGTCGGTCGATCTCGAACGCGAGATCCAGACCGAGCAGGAGCGCGCCGGGATCAACGATCCCTCGCATTTCGCCTACCCGACCTACGCCAAAGCCGCGATCCAGCGCCGCGAGAACCTGACCCGTTCGGCCGACGAGCTCAGGGGCCAGCTCGAGGAAGCCAAGGCCGCACTGGCCGAGGCCTTCGAGGAGCTGAAAAAGGTCGAGCTGCTCGACGAGCGCGACCAGGCCCGCGAGCGCGCCGAGGAGAACGCCCGCGAGCAGGCCGACCTCGACAGCATCGGCCTGATGCGTGCCCGCATCGGCGCCGTCGCCTGAGCCGCTAGCGCCAGACCATCCAGAAATTCCAGAACCCGGACCCGCAAGGTCCGGGTTTTCGCATGTGCTGTCCACAGTGTGGCGCCGCGCCCCTTGGTGGTCGGCTTGGCCGCGCGCTATGGTAGCGGCAATGAATGCTGTGCCAGCGACGGCGGTGCCACCTCTCCCTTGGGAGAGGTCGGCGCGGGAGCGCCGGGTGAGGGGTAACGGTCTCCCGTTAGCCCTGCGCCCCCTCACCCGATTTGCTGCGCAAATCGACCTCTGCCCGTCGGGGAGAGGTGGAGCGACGGGCCGCGTTTCAGGGGGCTGAATGCTAACGCCAGCAGAGCTGGTCGGGTTGATCGAGGCGGTGGCAAAGGGCGATCAGGCCGCGTTCGAGCGCCTCTACGCCGCCACGCGCGCGAAACTCTATGGCGTCGTGCTCCGTATCTTGCGCAGGCAGGATCTCGCGGAGGAGGTCATTCAGGAGACTTACGTCAAGATCTGGAACAGCGCCGGCCAGTTCAATCCGGCCCTGTCGTCGCCGATCACGTGGATGGCCTCGATCGCGCGCAACCGCGCGATCGACATCGTGCGGAAAAAATCGGAAACGTCCATCGAGGAAGAGCCTCAGGCGATGGAGGTTGCGGCCGAAAGTCCCGATCCGCTGGCGCGCCGCGAGATGACCGAGGAGCTGAAGCGGCTCCTGGAATGCGTCGGCCGGCTCGAGCCGGACCGCCAGAGGCTCGTGCTGCTCGCCTATTACAACGGCTGGAGCCGCGAGCAATTGGCGGAGAAATTCGCCGCGCCCGTCAACACGGTGAAGACGTGGCTGCGGCGCAGCATGCTGGATATCCGGGAGTGCCTCGGACTTTAGAGGATGATGAGAGTGGTACGAACCAGCGCGGCAACGGCAGTCGACCTCTCCCCGTTGGGGAGAGGTCGGCGCGTAGCGCCGGGTGAGGGGCCGCAGATCTCCCGAGAGACCGTAACCCCTCACCCGGACCGCATCTTGCGATGCGCTCCGACCTCTCCCTTCGGGAGAGGTGAAGGAATGTGATGGCCTATACGGAGGACCATATCGCGCTCGCCGCGGAATACGCGCTCGGTACGCTCGGCGCCGACGAGCGCGCGCAGGTCGAGACCATGATGGCGGTGGACCCGGCGTTCGCCGAAATCGTGCAGGCCTGGGCCTATCGGCTCGGCGTGCTCAACCAGATGGTCGGCTCGGTCGAGCCGCGTCCGATCGTGTGGGAGAACATCAGGGCGGAGATCGCGCGCACGGCCGCCGCGCAGGAGCAGCCCGCGCGCGTCGAGGCTTCGCCGCCGCTGCCGCCGCCACCTGTGCCCGACTCGTTCTCGCTGGGACCTGCGGAGCCTCCGTCCGAGAGCTCGCAGCCGCTGGAGACGCTGCATCCCGAAGCCGGGCCAATCGAGGCGCCGCATCCCGAGCCTGATGCGCTTCCGGACATCGCGCCGCAATTCATCCCGCAAGTCCATGCTCCGGATGCCAACGTCGTCCGCGCGCCGCAGGCGCCGGTGGTCG
Source organism: Bradyrhizobium sp. CCBAU 11357 (assembly GCF_028128865.1). Lineage (NCBI taxonomy): Bacteria > Pseudomonadati > Pseudomonadota > Alphaproteobacteria > Hyphomicrobiales > Nitrobacteraceae > Bradyrhizobium > Bradyrhizobium sp. CCBAU 11357. The sequence goes on from NZ_LBJW01000094.1 coordinate 10,704, forward strand.
ACGACGGCAATGTAATTCGCCTCGAGGGTCGGGTGAAGCGCTGGCGCAACGTCGCATCCGCAATCGGCGCGCTCGCGGCCGCGCTGCTCGTGACACTGTCGCTGCAGATCTTCCTGCCCGAGGCGCTGCCGGGTGCCTTGCGTCCCGCGCCGCGCATCCAGACGGTCGAGGTGAAGACGCCGGCGGCGCCGCTCGCCGCCTCCGCGCAATATGTCGCGCTGCTGCAGGGCCAGGGCGGTGGTCCGGCCTTTATCATGACGATCGACGGCGCGACGCGGAATTTCACCGTGCGGAAGGTCGGCGCGACACCGGAGCCGGGCAAGAGCTTCGAGCTCTGGCTGATCTCGGACAAGCTGCCGCGCCCGCGCTCGCTCGGCGTGATCGGCGCCAGCGATTTCACCGCGCGTCCGCTGCTCGCCTCCTACGATAGCGAGGTCGTCAACGGTGCGACCTACGCCGTCACCGTCGAGCAGGCCGGCGGCTCGCCGAACGGCCAGCCGACCTCCGCGCCGGTGTTTTCCGGCAAGCTGATCGAGACGGTGCCGCCGGCGCCCGCGCAAAAATAGCTGCCACGGCCATTGTCGCCACGGTCCGTCCCGCCGTCGCATCCCGACAAGTGCCCCCGAATCCGCCTCCGATTTGAACCTCCGCTCGGTCCGCGGCGTCAAATTCCCGGAATTTGAACGCGGTGATGCCGGAAAGGGCGAGAAAATCAGATGGATGCAGCGAGAACGCCGGGCATCTTCGTTCACCAATATAGCGGCCTTCCGCACGGTGCGGCCTTCGAACATTGGCGCGAGCGGGCCGTTGGTCGCTGCGGCCTCGATATCGGGCCGAGCCATGGCGACAGCATCGATTGCCGGCTGCAGATCAGCGTCGTCGACAACATCGCGCTCGCCATTCCGGAAGGCGCCTCGGCGCAATATTCCCGCACACAGAGCCACCTTGCCGACGGCAGCGACGATCTCGTGCTGATTTCGGCCCATGCGGGGCTCGTCCGCGTCGGGCAGAACGGCCACACCGTCGAGCTCGCGCCCGCCCAGATGGTGCTGGTCGACATGAGCGTGACCGGGACCGTCGGCCATACCGAGGCAGACCGCTTCACCACCATTCGCATGCCGCGCCGTGCGTTGCTCGACATCAGTCCGCGCGCCGAGGACAAGCTCGCGCAGGTGCTCATCGACGGCGCGGTCGCCGAGACCATCTTCCGCTACCACGCGCTCGCCGCCAATCACGCGCCGCATCTCGATGCGGTCGGCCAGCGCCTGACCGCGCAGCACATGGTCGATCTCGTCGGTCTCCTGCTCGGCACCGATGCCGAGCACGCAAGCCGCGCCCGCGGCCGCGGGCAGGCGGCGGCCCGCCTCGATCTCATGCGCGCCGACGTGATGGCCGCGCTCGGCCGCAACGATCTCTGCCTCGCAGAAGTTGCGACGCGCTCTGGCTTGAGCCCGCGCCAGGCCCAGCGCCTGTTCGAGCAGGCCGGCACGACCTTCACCGAATTCGTGCTGGAGCAGCGCCTGCTTCAGGCGCGCAAGCTGCTCGGCGACCCCCGCGCCAGGATGCGCAAGATCAGCGACATCGCGCATTCCTCCGGCTTCTCCGATCTGTCCTATTTCAACCGCGCCTTCCGCAAGCGTTTTGGCGCGACGCCGTCGGAGCTGCGCGAGGCGTAAATCGCAGGTCTGTACGATGGTCGTCATTGCGAGCGCAGCGAAGCAATCCAGTCTGCCGCCGCGGGAAGATTCTGGATTGCTTCGCGAAGCCTGTCATCGGGCCGCGCTTCGCGCGGACCCGTTGGCTCGCAATGACGGTGTATGTCGCACCAGGTAGTCCTCAAGCTGCGCTTCGGTTGCAGGGCACGCCTTCGCATTCCCGCAGCGCGTTTCGCCCGAGGCTTGCTGTTTCGTTCGCACCCATGGAAGCCAAAGTTCGTAGGATGGGTTGAGCTCGTGCGAAACCCATGGTCTCGTTCGGCCGAAACGATGGGTATCGCTTCGCTCCACCCATCCTACGGCCGCGCTGGGCAAGGTGTTGAATTGCGATTTTGTGCAGCGGCGCTGTCGCTGCCGCATTTGTTCGACGCCGGCTGTTGAGCTAGTCTATCTCTGCGGGCAGGCCGCAGGTTTTCTCGGGAAAGTGAAGTAGGCGGAGATGGCGCGTATCGTCGTGCTCGGCGCCGGGTTTGCGGGCTTGTGGGCGGCCATCGGCGCTGCGCGCAAGCGCGAGGAGATCGGCGCAAGCGAGCGCGACATCGAGATCCACCTCGTCGACCGCAATCCCTTTCACAACATCCGCGTGCGCAATTACGAAGCCGATCTGGCCGAGGTCGCGCTTCCGCTTCCGCAATTGCTCGATCCGATCGGTGTCAGCCACGGTCTCGGCGAGATCGAGGCCATCGATCCGGCCCGGCGCGAAATCTCGCTCGTCACCAGCGCCGGCGAGGAGACGCTGCACTATGATCGCCTCGTGCTGGCGCTGGGCAGCGAGGTGATGCGCCCCGACATTCCAGGCCTTGCCGCGCACGCCTTCGACGTCGACACCTATGCCGCGGCGCTCCGCCTCGAAGATCATCTGGTTTCGCTTGGACGCAGCGTGCCGGCGCCGGGGCGCTCGACCGTGGTGGTGGTCGGCGCCGGCTTCACCGGCATCGAGGTCGCGGCCGAAATGCCGGCGCGGCTCGCGCATGCGGGTATCAGCGGCAGCCGCCGCATCATCCTGGTCGATCCCAATCCGAGCGTCGGTGCCAGCATCGGCGCGCATGCGCGTCCCGTCATCGAGACGGCGCTGGCTTCGCTCGACGTCGAGACGCGGCTTGGCGTGCGTGTCGCCTCGATCGAGGCCGCGGGCATGCGCCTGACCTCGGGCGAGTTCATTCCGGCGCAGACGGTGATCTGGTGCGCGGGCATGCGGGCAAGCCCTTTGGCGGCGAGCTTTCCGGGCGGGCGCGATCGCCTCGGGCGCCTCCTCGTCGATCCCTTGATGCGGGTTGCGGATGTCGGCGGCGTGTTCGCGGCCGGCGATGTCGCCTCGAGCGTGATCGACGGGCTGCATCCGACCGTCATGTCCTGTCAGTTCGCCCGTCCCATGGGCCGCTTCGCCGGCCACAACGTCGTCGCCGATCTCGTCGGCCTGCCCATGCTGCCGCTGCGGATCGACTGCTACGTCACCGTGCTCGACCTCGGCGGCTGGGGCGCGCTTTACACCGAAGGGTGGGATCGCGAGGTCCGCGCCACCGGTGCGGCCGCAAAGGCGACCAAAGAGACCATCAACCGCAAGCGCATCTATCCGCCGCTGACCGGCAGCAAGGACGAGCTGTTCGCCGCGGCCGCGCCGACCGTGCAGGCGCCGCCGCCGACTTATGGGGCGCGATAGTTGCCAAAGATTTGGTGTCATCGCCCGCGAAGGCGGGCGATCCAGTATTCCAGAGACAATAGGGGGATATGGAGGGGCCGCGGCGTACTGGATTCCCCGCCTTCGCGGGGAATGACAGCAGAATTTGTGGGACCGCCGTCGCTACGCCCGTCAGCAAAAACACCCCAGACATGGGAAAGCGCCCGTGGGGGGCGGGCGCTTTCTGTAGTCGACTTGGGGTTGGGGTCGTCTACATATCCACGTGGCGACTTTGGGGGGCTGGTAAAGAGCCGCGTGAATTCACAAAACTCGTCAGATCTCCTTAGCGAACGAGGGACGCGTTCGAACTGGTGACAACGACCGGCTTCCCGGCCTTGATGACGCGGGCGGTCTGGGTCAGGCCTTCATCCGAACCCGAGCGTGCCGTGATGCCGAGGCCTGCCAACGCGATCCCTGCGACGAGGGCGACGACCACAACTTTCAAGTGGGTCGCGCGATCTGCGCTGTAGATCGAGTGGTTCACGGAAGCCTCCTGCCGCCATCTACCCGAAGTAGTCGCCGGCCGCTTCAGGCAGGTTCATACTTCCGGTGCCCAACAACCTAGTATTGGGTGGATTCGTTCCCAAGAGGCCATCACAAGAGCGTGATAGGACGTGAAAGATCGCGATCAAGAGCGACCTTTGATCGCTCTTTTATATAATTATTTCAAAGATGTAATGTGCCTGTGGCCGGACTTTTGGGTGCTTGGTCGACAAAGCGCCAGGAACTCAAAAACCATTTGCCTGTGACTGAAAAACACACGGCTTCTTAAGGCAAATCAGATGCTTCCGACCGTTTTCAGTCTCGCCCTGGGGTGGATTTCGGCCTGCGACAGCACGGTGGTCTGGGCCCGGAACCGTTCCACCAGGGACCGCACGAAGGGCCGGATGGAAGCGGAGGTGACCAGCACGGGCGCCTCGCCCTCGCGGGCGGCGCGCTCGAAGGCCTCGCGCACGGCGGTCATGAATTCCGACAGCTTCGAGGGCTGCATCGCGAGGCTGCGCTCCTCGCCCTGGCCGATGATGGACTCGGCAAAGGCCTGCTCCCATTTCGCCGACAACGCGATCAGCGGCAGATAGCCGGCGTAGGAGGTGTTCTGCGCACAGATCTGCCGCGCCAGCCGCGCGCGGACGTGCTCGACCATAGTTGCGGGATTGCGCGAGAAAGCTAGCGAATCCGCGATGCCTTCGAGGATGGTCGAGAGGTCGCGGATCGAGATGCGCTCGGCGAGCAGCAGCTGCAGCACGCGCTGGATGCCGGAGACCGTGACCTGGCCGGGGACGATGTCCTTGACCAGCTCGCTCTGCTCCTTCGGCAGCTCCTTGAGCAGCTTCTGCACCTCGCCGTAGGACAGCAGGTCCGACATGTTGGCCTTGAGCAGCTCGGTGAGATGGGTCGACAGCACGGTCGCGGCGTCGACGACGGTGTACCCCTTGAGCGAGGCCTCCTCCTTGAGGCTGGCATCGACCCAGGTCGCCGGCAGGCCGAAGGTCGGCTCGGTGGTGTGAATGCCGGGCACCTGCACCTGGCTGCCGCCGGGGTCCATGACCATGAACTGGTTCGGCCAGATCTTGCCGGTGCCGGCGTCGACCTCCTTGATCTTGATGATGTAGGTGTTGGCCTCGAGCTGGACGTTGTCGAGGATGCGCACCGCCGGCATCACAAAGCCCATCTCGATCGCGAGCGAGCGGCGCAGCGCCTTGATCTGCTCGGTGAGGCGGTCGGTGCCGTCGGGCCCGTTGACCAGCGGCAGCAGCGCATAGCCTAGCTCGATCTTGAGGTCGTCGATCTTGAGCGCGGCCGAGATCGGCTCTTCCGCCGCGGCCGCGCCCGGCGCACCCGGCGTTCCCGGAGCGGGCGCGGCTTGGGCGGCCGCCTCGGCCTTGGCCGTCACCCGGTTGCGGTTGCGGGCGTTCCAGGCCAGCGCGCCGGCGCCGGCGCCGAGCGCGAGGAAGGGAATGGTGGGAATGCCCGGCAGCGCCGCCAGCACCAGCATCACCGCCGAGGACATCGCCAGCGCCTGCGGATAGCCGGAGAACTGCTTCATCAGCGCCTTGTCGGCGGCGCCGGAGACGCCGGCCTTGGAGACGAGCAGGCCGGCCGCGGTGGAGACGATCAGCGCCGGCACCTGGGTGACGAGGCCGTCGCCGACGGTCAGCAGCGTGTAGGTGCGGCCGGCGTCGGCGAAGGACATGCCCTGCTGCGCGACGCCGATGATCATGCCGCCGACGACGTTGATGAAGACGATCAGGAGGCCGGCGATGGCGTCGCCGCGGACGAACTTGGAGGCACCGTCCATGGCGCCGAAGAAGCCGCTTTCGTCTTCCAGCTCCTTGCGCCGCTCCTTGGCGACCTTCTCGTCGATCAGGCCGGCGGAGAGGTCGGCGTCGATCGCCATCTGCTTGCCGGGCATGGCGTCGAGGTGGAAGCGCGCGGCGACTTCGGCGATGCGGCCCGAACCCTTGGTGATGACGACGAAGTTGACGATGATCAGGATGGCGAAGACGATGATGCCGATGACGAAATTGCCGCCCATCACGAAATTGCCGAAGGCCTCGATGACGTGACCGGCCGCAGCCGTGCCCTCGTGCCCGTGCGACAGGATCAGGCGGGTCGAGGCCATGTTGAGCGACAGGCGCAGCATGGTCGAGATCAGGAGGATGGTCGGGAAGGCCGAGAATTCGAGCGGGGCCTGGATGAACAGCGACGTCATCAGGATCAGGATCGACAGCGTGATCGAGATCGCCAGGAACAGGTCGAGCACGATCGCGGGCAGGGGCAGGATCAGCACCACCAGGATGGTGAGGATGCCGAGCGCCAGCGCGATGTCGCCGCGCTTGAGGACGGTGACGATGTCGTTGAGGGAGGGGATGCCGGGCTTGGCGTTGCCTACGCCCTGTCCCGCGGTGACGTCGACCATGGTAGCTGCCTCCCCGCGCGACTGCCGTCCGCGCGCCCCAAACGTCTGCGCGGCGGCCGAAGGGCCGCCGTTCCGAAAGTGAGGCACCGCACTGGCGTCCACGGGGTTCCTCCCGTTCTACGCGGCCGACGACACTCGACTTCACCCGGCAATTTTTGCCCGGTGTATGGTTAGCAAAGGGTTAACGACAGGGGTGGGAAGGGGTGGACCGGGGTGTTTCGGGGGCCGGTTGGTGTCATTCCGGGGCGATGCGGAGCATCGAGCCCGGAATCCATCGGGCCGCAGGTATGGTGGTGAAATGGATTCCGGGCTCGCGCCAAGGGGCGCGCCCCCGAATGACACTGGACGCTACTTCGCCTTCTCCATCTTGGTCACCGTGTAGCCCGACGACGCCTCCTCGGCTTCGAAGGTCACCTTGTCGCCGACCTTCACTTGCCTGAGCATCGCCGCGTCCTTGACGCGATAGACCATGGTCATGGGGTCATCCATGCCGAGGCTCTTCGCCGGTCCGTGCTTGAGCGTGATCTTGCCGGCACCCTCGTCGATCTTCTTCACTTCGCCGCTGATCGAAGCGCCTTCGGCGGCGAGGGTTGCGGTCGCAAGGCCGACGGTCAGCGCCAGTGCGGCCGTGATACGGATGATGCGGTTCATGGGAATCTCCTTTCGCGTTACTTCACGGTGACCTGGCCGACCATGCCGTACTCGCGGTGGTCGGGAATGAGGCACGAATATTCGAACGTGCCGGGCTTGCTGAACTTCCAGAGGATCTCGGTCGTCTTTTTGGGTGCAAGCCGCACCGCATTGGGATCGTCGTGCTCCATGTGCGGATGCTTCTTCATCTGATCCGCATGCGCGAGGTTCTCCTTTGTCGTGGCCAGCAGGAATTCGTGGTCCTCCTTGCCGACATTGCGCAGCACGAAGCGGATCTGCTCACCGCGCTTCACCTCGATCTTCGCGGGCGTGTAGTCCATCTCGCTCATCAGAATTTCGATGGTGCGTGCGGGCTTCTTGGGATCGCCGGGCTCGCCGGCCGAATAGTTTCCGTGCCCGTGCTTGTCGTGAGCAAAGGCCGGTGCGGTCGAAAGTGCAGCCAGCGCGAGGGCGAGCTTGATCGTGGTCTTCATCGTGGTCTCCAGTTGGTGGTTCATCGAAACGCTCACATCTTGTGCTTCATCGGCGGGCTGCCGGATTTGTGCCGCGCCGGCTCTGCGGCCGGCGCCGTGACCTCGTAGGCGACGGTGCCTTGCGGGAACTTGTACGGACCGGGATCGCGGTAATCGTCGCGCGCGAGGTCTTCGCGGATCTTCATCACGGTGAACATGCCGCCCATCTCGATCGGCCCGAACTGGCCGGTGCCGGTCATCATCGGCAGCGTGTTGTCGGGCGCGGGCATCTCCATGTTGCCCATCGCCATGCCGGTCGAGCCCATGGCCATGCCGTCGGGCGCGAGCTTGCCGACGGCCTTGGCGAGATCCTTGCGCGACACGCCGATCAGGTTGCGCACGTCGTGTCCCATCGCATTCATGGTGTGGTGCGACTTATGGCAATGGAACGCCCAGTCGCCGGGATTGTCGGCGAGCACGTCGAACACCCTGATGGCGCCGACCGGCACGTCGGTGGTCGTCTCCGGGATCTGCGCGCTTTCCTGAATCCAGCCGCCATCGGTGCAGGTCACCGCGAAGCTGTGGCCGTGCAGATGGATCGGATGGTTGGTCATGCTGAGATTGCCGATGCGCACGCGCACCTTGTCGCCGAGCCTGACCGGCAGCGGATCGATGCCGGGAAAGACCCGCGCGTTCCAGGTCCACATGTTGAAGTCCGTCATCTCGTTGACGTGCGGCAGATAGGTGCCGGGGTCGACGCGATAGGTGCTCATCACGAACACGAAGTCGCGGTCGACGGCGCGGAAGTTCGGATCGCGCGGGTGCACGACGACCATGCCCATCATGCCCATCGCCATCTGCACCATCTCGTCGGAATGCGGGTGGTACATGAAGGTTCCGCTCTTCTTCATCTCGAATTCGTAGACGAAGGTCTTGCCGGGATCGATGTGCGGCTGGGTCAATCCGCCGACGCCGTCCATGCCGCTCGGAATGATCATGCCGTGCCAGTGCACACTGGTGTATTCGGGCAAGCGGTTGGTGACGAAGATGCGGAGCTTGTCGCCCTCGACGGCCTCGATGGTCGGGCCCGGCGATTGCCCGTTGTAGCCCCACAAATTCACCTTCATGCCTTCGGCGAATTCGCGCACCACGGGCTCGGCGACGAGGTGGAATTCCTTCCAGTCGCCGTTCATGCGGAACGGCAGCGACCAGCCGTTCAGCGTGACCACGGGACGATAATCCGGGCCGCTGCTGGGGTGCAGCGGCGGCTGCATCACCACCTTGTCCATGGTGGCGGCTTCCGGAATCGAAGCGGCCTGGACGCGGCCTTGAATGGCCGATGCGCCGACCAGCGCGGCGGTGCTCAAAAATCCTCGGCGGGAAAACATCTCAGCCTCCGTCTTTAATGTCCGCCGCCTTCGGCAGGTGCTGCCGCGGCGACATTGGTTGGATTGTCGCCGCCGGCGGCGGGCGCGCCGCCGCCGTTGACGGCGGTCTGCAAATCGGCCTGGGCAAGGAAGAATCTCTGCCTGGCATCGATCGCGCCGCGCAGCGCCGCGAGGCGCTGCCGCGCTTCGGCGAGCAGCGCGAAGATGTCGACCTGCATGCTGGAGAAGCGCAGCTGCATCTCCTCGGTGATGATCTTGCGCAACGGGATGATCTCGCGCTGGTAGTGGCCGGCGATGTCGTATGTGGAGCGATAGACGCGATAGGCGTCGCGCGCTTCGGAGCGCACATTCACGGCCCGCTCGGCCAGGCGGTTGAAGGCGAGATTGTAGGTCTCGGCGGCCTGGCGCACGCGCACCTCGCCGCCGTCGAAGATCGGAATCTGGAATTGTATGTCGAAGCCGCGCTCGCGGAACGGCGGCCCTTCCGGATCCTGGGTGCGGCGGGAGATGCCGGCGAGATCGAGCAGCGTCACGAAACGCGTCGCCTCGGTCAGGTTCAGCGCCTTCGCCAGCGCGGCCAGCTCCAGCCGTGCGATCTGCAGGTCGATGCGATGCGCCACCGCATCGGCTTCGATCGTGGGAAGCGCGAGCGGCCGGCGCGGCAGCGGCGGCAATTGATTGGGCAGGCGGAAGTCGAGACCGTCGTCCCACAGCCCCATCAGGCGCGCCAGCCTTTCGCGCGCGCTTCCCGCCGCCTGCCGCGCGGTGGCGAGGTCGGCGGTGGTCTCGGCATAAAACACCTGCTCGCGGGCCTGGTCGAGCTTGTTGAGCGAGCCGGTCTCGCCGAGCTTGAGCGCGAGCTGTGCGGTCGATTCCGCCGTCGCCTTCGCGTCGGTCAATAGCCCCACCATCTCGTTGGCAGCGACAGTGCGGACATAGGCGCGGCGCACGTCCGCGGCGAGCCGCAGCGTTGCCAGTGCGGCGCGCAGCTGCGCTCCACGGAAGCGCTCCCGGGCGATCTCGGAACGGAACGGCAGGGTGGCGAGCGCGAGGATGTCGCCGACCACCTGGCGCTCGATCTCGCTGGCGCCATTGCCCGTGATGCGCGAGACCGCGAACACCGGATTGGGCGGCAGGCTCTGCTCGACCAGGTCGGCCTCCGCCAGCGCCAGCTCGTTATAGGCAGCCTGCAGTCCCTTGTTGTTGAGCAGTGCGATCTGCACGGCGGCGTCGACGCTGAGGGTGCGCGAGAGCAGCTGGCGGACGCGGGCGTCGACCGCTGCGGCGCCCTCGGCCGAGTGCACGAAGGCGACGTCCTTGTTGATGGTCCGGCTCGTCAGATCCGCGACATCAGTCATGCCGCCGTCGGGCGAGAACGCGGCGCAGCCGGAAAGACCGAGCGCGGCGAGCACGACCAGGCCTCGCGCAAAATGCTGTGACATGGCGCGCCCCTACCGGTCTTGCTTCTGCCGCGGCGTCACCGCCTGGTTGCGGTCACGCCATGGCGCCGGCGTCGCCGGCCGCAGGCTGGTATAGGGCGCGATGGTCGAGCGATAGCCGATTGGGGCCACCTTCGCCGACGGATCGGCGGGATCCGCGCTGGCTATCTGCGTCGTTGCCGGCATGCAGCCGGACAGTGCCGACGCAGCAAAGGCCAGCAGCAGCCAAATGAATCGAGCGTGTCGTTCACCCACCGCAGATGCGGCGGATGTCGCCCCGGAAAGCGCAAGCATGTCTTCATTCCTGATCTGAAAGACCACAGGTTCGCGCGCGCAAAAGCGCGCGTCGAAACCGACGCCGTCGTGTCAGATCAGGCGATGGGGGGACGGTAGTGCTGCGGCGGCGCGGCGCTGTGCAGGCTGGGCACGATCTCGGGCGCACAGGTCGACATCGGCTGGACCGGCGTGGCGACGCTGGGCAGATCGGCCGGCAGCGCGCTGACGCACATCATGGCACAGCACGGGCCCACTGTTCCCTTGCCGTCGTGATGATTCGGAAGAGGTGCGTCCTTCGCGGCAGTCTGGGAAGGGGTGCCCGCATGCTCGTGCGGAACATCGCCATGGCTCGCAGCCATGTGATGATGCACCGGAACGAGGTCAGCCAAAACCTCGTCGCCAAAGCAGGGCGCAGCACTGCCCCAGGCAAGGCTTGCGGCTGGCGCGAGCACGCAGAACAGATAGGCGAGGGCGATGATTCGCCCCACCCTGATCCGCACCGATCGCGTCAATCGCAACAACATCCCGCCGATAGGCTCCTCGCGCGGCAATGTTGCACGCGCTTGTTGCAAACTAATGTCAAAAGACGCGTTCGCCAAGAGCTTATTACCGCAGCGCACCGCGCATGCCCAATATCGCGGCACGCTGGTTGACCATGCGGCGGTCCGCGAACATGGTCCTGCCCGTGCACGCGCCAAATCATCCAGGACAAACACCTGCTTCCTTCACCCCTGATTCCCGTCAGGCCTGGGTGCGACTCGTCCTTGCCCTCGTGATCGGCTCGATCGGCGCCGTCGGCATGTGGGCGGTCGTGGTCGTGATTCCCGTCGTGCAGGCCGAATTCGCTGCCACGCGCGGCGCGGTGTCGCTGGCTTTCACCCTGATGATGTTCGGCTTCGGGCTGGGCGGCGTGATCGCCGGCAAGATCACCGACCGGTTCGGCATCGTGCCGGCGATGGCGATCAGCATCGCCTTTCTCGGCGTTGCCAATGTGCTCGCGGGCCTGTCGGGCCAGCTCTGGCAGTTCGTGGCGGCATATTTCCTGATCGGGCTCGGCACCTCCGCGACCTTCGCGCCGCTGATGGCCGAAGCCTCGCACTGGTTCGAGCGCTATCGCGGATTGGCCGTGACCATCGTCGCCAGCGGCAATTATGTCGCCGGCGCGATGTGGCCGCCGATCGTGAGCTGGGGCACGCAGGAGATCGGCTGGCGCTACACCCATATCGGCATCGGCATCGTCTGCGCCGGCCTGATGACGGTGCTGGTGCTGATCCTGCGCGCGCAAATGGGCCGCGACACCGTCCACGATCATGCCAACGCACCGCCGCCGCGGGTCGATCTCAGGCTGTCGACGAATACGCTGACGGTGCTGCTCTCGATCGCCAGCATCTCCTGCTGCGTGGCGATGGCCATGCCGCAGGTGCACATCGTCGCCTATTGCGGCGATCTCGGTTATGGCGTCGCGCGCGGCGCCGAGATGCTGTCCTTGATGATGGGCTGCGGCATCGTCAGCCGGATCGGTTCGGGCTACCTCGCCGACAAGATCGGCGGCATTCGCACGCTGCTGGTGGGATCGCTGGCGCAGGGCTTCGCGCTGGTGTTCTATCTGTTCTTCGACAGCCTGACCTCGCTGTATCTGATCTCCGCGATGTTCGGCCTGTTCCAGGGCGGCATCGTGCCGAGCTATGCCATCATCGTGCGCGAGGCGATGCCGGCGAGCGAGGCCGCGACCCGCGTCGGCATCGTGATCTTTGCGTCCGTGTTCGGCATGTCCTTCGGCGGCTGGGTGTCAGGCGTCATCTTCGATGCCACCGGCTCCTATGCCGCGGCGTTCGCCAATGGCGTCGCCTGGAATGCGCTCAACATCGGCATCGTCGTGCTGCTCCTGATCCGCGCGCGGATGGGCTCGGTCAAGGCCGGGCCGGGCTTTGCCACCTAAACCGCTTGTCCGGCCTTCAGCAGCGAGCAGCCGGTGATCTTGTAGCTGCCGTCGCCCTGCTGCTCGAGCGTGTAGAGCGCCTCCCAGGCCTCGCCATTGGCATCGACGATATGGACGCGCTGGGCAATCCAGCCGCCATCGGTCTTGCTCTCGCCGAATTCGAAACTCTTGTGACGATAGACCGGCGCGTAGCCGTTCTGCACCATGGACATGAAGATGTCGGGTGCGGGGAAGATCTCCTTGATCGCCGGTGCCGCATGGGAATAGGCCGCCGTCGCATCGTCGCGAACGAAGGCCTGCTCCTGGGCGCGGATGACGCTTTGAGCGGCCGCGACATCGCCGGCTAACGCTGCGTGATGACAGGCAACAATGAGAGCAACCAGCAAGGCTGCGATGCGCATGGCAGGCTCCGCGTTGAGATCCCGGCGGAGGCCATCCTAGCACACCTGCGCCGACAGGGCGTGCACTCGGACATCACGCGCTGGGCTTGGATGCTCCAGATGCCCATTCATCCGGGACAGCGACACAAACCGCAGGCAGCTGCGACATGTTCTCCTAAGGCAGGAACGGCTCCGCGATGGCCGAGTTAAGCCGGCAAAACCACCTCATCAAGGAGCAAAGTCATGGCCCGTGCAACAGCCCATCCGGATCATCACTGCATCTCAAGCGAGGACATTGAGGGAACCGAAGTCTATGGAGCAGATGGGACGAATATCGGCGAGATTGATCACCTCATCATCGACAAGATGTCAGGCCGCGTGGCTTATGCGGTCATGAGCTTTGGTGGATTCGTGGGCTTGGGTCACAGCCACTACCCCATTCCCTGGGGCGCTCTGACATATGACACGTCGCTTGGCGGTTTTCGAACCAATATCACCGAGCAACAGCTGAGGGATGCGCCCGAGTTCAGCGATGACTCCTGGGAAGATCGAGACTGGGAAAAGCGAACTCATCGTTATTATGGAACGCCAACCTACTGGGAAGGGCGAGGTGGCCTATAACGCCCGCGGCGCGTCAGGACAGCTGAACTGACTGCGGCACCAACATCAGAGGTCGTGCAAGTCGCCAATCGGGCAGAAGCTGCCTTCGTCGCCCGCTTCGTCGTCTTGAACGAGCGCGTAGGATGTTGAGCCTTTGCGAAACCCATTTTGCTCCGTCGCATCTGGAGCAAGCGATGGGTTTCGCTGGCGCGCTACCCATCCTACGAACTATCCAGCAGCGCTGCCATTCGGTGGCGGTCGATGATGCCGGGATCCGGCGGTATTTGATAGCCGTCCATTTCGGCCAGTTTTGCGGCGACACGCGGTCTGGTGACGACCTCCTGAGGCAGCGCAACGCACATTGCGATCTCAATCATGCCCCGGAGCACGTCGGCGTCTTGAGACGAGGCAATGAGAAGCTTGGCCATGACCGGGTTGGGTGCGGGCATCGGCATGCCCGCTTCCAGAGCGTTCATCTCAGCGATCCGCGCCCGGTCCGCGGCGATCTGGTTGCGATAAAACGGACCGACCTGGATTTCGGTCTCGGCGTCGTATTCCCGGGCGAACGCTTCGGGATCGTCGAGGTGTCGGCGGGCAACATTGCGGAGCACCTGCGCGTGCAGAAGGCCGACGCTCAAGCCTCGTCCGGCGGACGGGTTGGTGCACGCCCATGCATCGCCGACAGCAGCGAATCCCGTGATGACGGGACGGCCATCGACGACAAATCGCCGGTACCGGTCGATAACTCCCGCCAGCAGAAGGACGGGTGTTATTGGCTCGCCGTCGAGCCAATGGGCTTGCCGTGGGCACGCTGAGACGACGCGATCGAATGTCGCCGAATCGCGCAAGGCGCGCATCGCCTTGTTTCTCGACGAGGTATACAAGGTGACCGACCAGGTGTCGTTGTCGCCGTCCAGGGTCAGGATCGAGAACAAGCCCATCGGAGTGAGCGCGCGTCCCGTCCTGCGAGGCCGCTGTTGCCCCGAGAAATATCGCGTAAAATAGACAAAGTTGCTGTCTTCGGCTTCCTCGAAGGGGCTGCGGGCACCCGCGCCGCGGATCCAGTCACAAGCCGCGCTTCGCCGTCCCATGGCGTCGATGACCAAATCAGCGCAAATCTCATCGCCGGATGTCGTGCGCACCCCCGTGACGTGCGGCACACCCGGGACCGCCGATGCGCCCGTGATAAGTTCGCGAACCTTGGTTCCCCGACGAATAGCCACGTTAGGCGCGGCTTGTGCCATGGCAGCTACGGCCCATTCTATAATTGGCCTCCTTCCAGTCACGAAGCGCATGGCCTCGTCGCCAGGACGCGGTGTCTTGTCCGTTAGCGTCGGGGGAAGAGATCGACTGTCGAGATAGTCCACCCAAACGCATCCGGCGCGAAGCAAATCATCCGTCAATCCTGGCAATTCCAGATCGCTGATCATCCGAAATCGCGAACCGAGGCTGTGTGGTTGCCTGAATTGGGCAACTCCTGGACGCTCCCACGTATCCCATCCCTCGGCAGCGGCCACAGGTTGACCGGCCGGATCAGCCTCCAGGACCGTGACGTCGTGGCCGTCGCGACCAAGCATCGTCGCAACGCTCAATCCAATCACGCCTCCGCCGCAAATGACGATTTTGCTCATCTTCTTCCCCACCTGTTCGATCTCGGCGGGCCGCAGAAGCGGCGATGAATCGCCATCGTCTCCTCCCGGCGAACGACAACGAGGCCCACCCACGTGGGCACGGGTTCCTCAAGAGATTGAGTCGGTGTGGCGAACCGGAGGTTCAAAGAAAGGCGATCACCTCATCCGCACGAGCAATGAGTACCGATGGCAAGTCGGCTCCAATGAGACGTGCCGTCGCAAGGTTGAGTACCAGCTCGTATTTTGAAGCCTGCTCGACAGGGAGGTCGCCGGGCTTTTCCCCACCCGATCATGCAAACCACCGTGGCAATGAACTGCCTCCGGTTCATCCCTGACTCCAGCTGTACTTAAAAGCCATCGTAGAGGCCGGGCAATTCATCCAGAAGGGCCATGTCCGTTACTGTCATAGGCGCCGCTCTGGCGCATTTGCACGATCAGTGATCTTGGTTGGGGACCCATTCCTCAGCGGTTTCATCCCAATGATGGGTATCGTCGAAATGCTTCCAGAGTGGCTGCCTTTGCTTCCTTTCGTCCTCCTGCCGGTTTGCCTGTACGCCGACAACAGCTGTTATAGCCAACATTACCCATTCGCGAGTGCGAGAATTCCACTTGATTGCTGAAAGCATGGGAGGCCTCCGTCAAAGCAAGAACTTGTCTTCACACTAGGCCGCGCCATGAGCGAGGAGATGTAAACTACTTCACAGGCAGTCAATATCTTCGACAAGGGTGACGGTGATGCGGTGCAGCGAACGACAGGCAAAGCGTCGGCTTGCCTTTCGAGTTAAGAAGAGTTGCGGGCTGTGGCCCCTGGCGATGATTCACGGCAGGGGATTTCCAGGCGGCTCGAAAAGCCAGTCCACCTTCCATTGCAGCGGAGCAGATCGAAGCCCACAACCTGTTGGCGCACGAGCGAGCCTTGGTTGGTTCGACACCGCGCCTGCATGTGCGAGATGGAATGGGCCCGGTATGGACGCAGCGATGCCTGCAACAACTGACTCACCCACCGATGTTGCTGCAATCGTGATTGTCACCATGGATATGACGACTACAAGGACATGGGGCAAAACGCGGTTTGAAAAGTGCTTCGTCATGAGTTGAGTCCTCACAACCGAAATAACGACCGTGCAGTTACAATCTCGATTCGTGGCAGATGGTTATTTGTATCGGTGCTCGCCGCAAATGGCGTGCTCGTCGCCTTTGTAGGGCAGACGTGAACAATGTTGTAGCAGCGATCCAGACCTAGTCTGGCGCCAAAACACGCTCCCAGCGTGCGTACGCGCTCCTGAAAAGAGCGCCTTCATAAATCAGAGATCGTGCTGCCGGTTTTCACATGATCTTGGATTGTGGTTTGCGATCCGCGTGGCGAAGCGCTTCGCCTGCGGCGTAGGTCGCTCTGCACGCCCTACCGCTTCCGCTTCGTCGCGGGCTTCGTCGTCTTCGACGCGCGCGCCTTGGCCTTGCTGGGCGGCGGCACCCGCAAGCCGTCGACGAACACGTCGAGCAGGCGCAGCGCCGTCGCCTGCCAGCCAGGCTGGTCGTGCACGTAGCACATGCCGAAGAAGGCGCGCAGCAGGTCCTCCGGGCTGAGGTCGGCGCGCATCTCGCCAGCTGCGACCGCCCGGTCCAGCAGCGAGCCGATCGCCTTGGTCAGACGCTCGAAGGAGAAAGCATGCAGCTCCGACCCGCTCTGCACCGCGAGCGCCAGCGCTGCCATCATCCCCTTCTTGGTCGCAACGAACTCGACCCCTGAGTGCAACCAGCGCCGCAGCGCCTCGACCGGGTCCTTCTCGTTCTTCAGCAACTCGGCAAGCTCGCTGAACTGCTCGACCTCGCGCCGATACACCGCCTCGAACAAGGCCTCGCGCGTCGAAAAATGCCGATACAGCGTGCCGATGCCGACGCCGGCCCGCTTCGCCACGGCTTCAAGGCTCGCCTCGGGCCCGCCCGCGCTGAACACCAGCTTGGCCGCTTCGAGCACGCGCTCGCGATTGCGCACGGCGTCGGCGCGGGGCTTTCGGGTCTGGTCGGTGTGGTCGTCCATGGCGCGCAATGTAGATCACGAATTGGTTAGATTGAACCCTCGCCGGACCCATACAGGGCTGCATCGCGTTGGCGGCGCACGCGGTTTTGACGAATTCCAAATAATTCCCGGCGGCTCTTGTTAAACGGAGGGTGCCTCCGTATCTTCGCTCGTGCGCCGGCCGCATCATGTTCGGGCGGCGCTATTCGACGGCGGCCACGGCGGTGGCGCGCTGCGCGATGACTCATGTCCATATCTGATCGGAGCCTTGTATGAACCACTCCATCAGCCTCACCGTGAACGGTGCGCGGCGCGACTTCGTCCTCGACGATCCGCGCGTCACGCTGCTCGATCTCCTGCGTGAGCGCCTCGATCTGACCGGTACCAAGAAGGGATGCGACCGCGGCCAGTGCGGCGCCTGCACCATCCTGGTCGACGGCAGGCGCATCAACTCCTGTCTCGCGCTCGCCATCAGCCACGACGGCGCCGACATCCTCACCATCGAAGGCCTCGCGCGCGGCGACCAGCTGCATCCGGTGCAGGCCGCCTTCATCGCCCATGACGGCTTCCAGTGCGGCTTCTGCACGCCCGGCCAGATCATGAGCGCGATCGGCATGATCGGCGAAGGCCAGGCCGGCAACGATCCCGAGCGCGTCCGCGAATGCATGAGCGGCAATCTGTGCCGCTGCGGCGCTTACGCCGGCATCGTCGATGCCGTGCTGGACGCGCAGGCCGGGATGGACGAGACCAATCAGAGGCGCTCCGCATGAAACAGTTCGATTATGTCAGGCCGGCCACGGTCACTGAAGCCGTTGCTGCCGCGGCCGAGCCGGGCGCGGTCTACCTCGCTGCCGGCACCAACCTGCTCGACCTGATGAAGGGCGGCGTCAGCCGTCCGGACCGGCTGGTCGACGTCACGCATCTCGATGGCCTCGATCAAATCGAGACGCTCGCCGACGGGTCCTTGCGCATCGGCGCGCTGGTGCGCAATGCCGATCTCGCGCATGATGCGGACTTCGCGCGGTCCTATCCCGCTGTGGCCGAAGCGCTGCTCTCCGGTGCGTCGGCTCAGTTGCGCAATGCCGCCACCGTCGGCGGCAACCTGTTGCAGCGGACGCGCTGCGCGTATTTCTACGACACTGCCAGCCGCTGCAACAAGCGCGCGCCCGGCTCCGGCTGCGACGCGCGCGACGGTGAGAACCGCAGCCATGCCGTGCTCGGCTGGAGCGAGAGCTGCATCGCCACGCACCCCTCCGACTTCTGCGTGCCCCTGGTCGCGCTCGATGCCATCGTCGAGATCGAGGGCAGGGGCGGCCGGCGCGAGGTCGCGCTCGACGAGCTGCACCGACTGCCGGGCGATGCGCCCGAGCGCGAGTCCGTGCTCGAGCCCGGCGATCTCATCGTCGCTATGCGCCTGCCGCCCGCCGCGCGCGGCTTTGCCGCGCATGCGCGCTACCTCAAGGTCCGCGAGCGCACCTCCTACGCCTTTGCCGTCGTCTCGGCCGCGGCTGCGCTGCGGATCGAGAACGGCAGAATCGCACAGGCGCGGCTCGCGCTCGGCGGCGTCGCCGCAAAGCCCTGGCGCGGTCGCGCAGCGGAAGACGTCCTCAAGGGCGTCGCGCCCACGTCAGACGCATTCCAGGAGGCGGCCTGGCGCGCGCTCGAGGGCGCAAAGCCGTCCGGCGACAACGCCTTCAAGATCGAGCTCGCGCGTCGCATCGTCGTGCGCGCGCTGACCTTGGCCGCCGCCGGCACGCCCGCGCGGATCCCCGCGCTGCCGGCCTCTCCCTTTGCCTCGACCTCCGGAGCCCTCCATGTCTGAGCTCAATTTGACCAGCGCTCCCGCGCATCTGCGGCACGGCTCGAATATCGGCCAGCCGCTGACCCGCCGCGACGGCATCCTCAAGGTGACGGGGCAGGCGAGGTACGCCGCGGACAATCATCCGCCCGGCATGCTGTTTGCGGTGATCGCCGTCTCCAGCGTCGCGCGAGGCCGTGTGATCTCGCTCGATGTCGCTGCCGCAAAACGCCATCCCGGCGTCGTCGACGTCATGACACCGGACCACAAGCCGCAGCTCGCGATCGACCCTGACCTCAAGACCAATCCGTTCGTGTTCCGAATGGAGGTGTTGCAGAGCAACGATATCCGCTACGCCAATCAGGCGATTGCGGTCGTGATCGCCGAGACGCTGGAGGCCGCCACCGAAGGCGCGGCGCTGCTGGCGCCGGCTTACGAGGTGCAGCCTGCGCTGGTCGGCCTCGATGCCGGCGAAAGCTTCGTGCCGCCGGTCGTCGGCGTCGGCAATCCCACGGAAAGTCACCACGGCGATGTCGAGGCAGGCCTTGCCGCGGCCGACAAGCAGATCGACGCGACTTACGAGACGCCGCCGCAATATCATAACGCGATGGAACCGCATGCGATCGTGGCGCGCTGGGAGGATGAAAAGCTCTTCCTCGACACGCCGAGCCAGGCCATGGTGATGGCTCGGGGCCGCGTTGCCGAGCTGTTTGGCCTCGCGCCGGAGAAGATTCACATCCGCAGCCCGTTCCTCGGCGGCGGTTTCGGCTCGAAGGGTTTCCTGACCGGGCCGCAGATCCTGGGCGTGATGGCGGCGAAGCTGGTCGGTAAGCCAGTCAAGCTGGTGCTGCGACGCGAGCAGATGTATGGCCCGGTCGGCCACCGCGCGCCGACGCGCCAGCGCCTGCGCATCGGCGCGGACGGCAAGGGACGCCTCACTGCGCTCGATCATCACGCGCGAACCGTCTCGAGCACCTTCGACGATTTCTACGAGCCCGCGGCCGGCGCTTCGCACACGCTCTACGCGGCGCCGGCGATCCGCACCACGCACGATGCCGTGCGCGTCAACACCGGCACGCCGCTGTTCATGCGCGCGCCCGGCGAGGCGACCGGCTCGATCGCGCTGGAGAGCGCGATCGACGAGATGGCCTGGGCCTGCGGAATGGATCCGCTGGCCTTCCGCCTGAAGAACTACGCCGAGGTCGAGCCGATGACGGGACGGCCCTTCTCCTCCAAGGCGCTGCGGGCCTGCTACGAGCAGGGCGCGGCGCGCTTCGGCTGGGCGAAGCGTCCGCTGCAGCCGCAGCAGATGCGCGACGATGCCGGCCTCCTGGTCGGCTGGGGCATGGGCACGGCGACCTTCCCGGCGCTGATGTTCCAGGCCGAGGCGCGCGCGGCGATCCGGCGTGACGGCTCCGGCGTGATGGAGATCGGCGCGCACGACATGGGGCAGGGCGCCTGGACGGCGCTGGCGCAGATCGCGGCCGATTCCGTCGGTCTCGACATTGACCGCCTCGACTTCAAGTCCGGCACGTCCGACCTGCCCGACGCCGGCATCGCCGGCGGCTCGGCGCACACGGCAACGGCGGGCGCGGCGATCCACAGCGCCGGTGCGGCCGTGATCGCAAAGCTCGCCGATCTCGCCACCAGCGACGAGCGCTCGCCGTTGTTCGGCGCCGGCAATGCCGGCGTGATCGCGCGCGAGGGCAGGCTGATCCGCCGCGACGACGAGAGCCGGAGCGAGAGCTATGCCGAGATCCTCGCACGCGCCGGCGTCGCCGAGGTCGAGGCACGCGGCACCGGCGCGCCGAACCCTGCGGCGATGGAGCAATATGCGATGCATGCTCACGGCGCGGTGTTCACCGAGGTGAAGGTCGATCCCGAGCTCGGCCAGGTCCGCCTCACCCGCATGGTCGGCGCCTTCGCCGCCGGCCGCATCGTCAATCCGCGCATGGTGCAGAGCCAGCTGTTCGGCGGCATGATCTGGGGCCTGTCCTTTGCGCTGCACGAAGAGGCCATCACCGATCGCCGCAGCGGGCGGATCATGAATGCCAATCTCGGCGAGTACCATGTCCCTGTTAATGCCGACGTGCCGCCGCTCGACGTCATCACGGTCGAGGAGCACGATCCCCATGTGAATGCGCTCGGCATCAAGGGTGTCGGCGAGATCGGCATCACCGGCAGCGCCGGCGCGGTCGCCAACGCCGTCTGGCACGCGACCGGCGTGCGGGTGCGCCGCTTTCCGATCCGGATCGAGGAGTTGCTGACTCAGCTTTGAAGCGCGATGAAATGAGGCCAAATCGCTGCAACGACGGAGGTGCGCTCCCTCTCCCGCTTGCGGGAGAGGGTTGGGGAGAGGGTGTCTCCGCAATGGGACAATCCCCTAGAGGAAAAAGCCCTCACCCGCGCCTTGGCGCGACCTCTCCCGCAAGCGGGAGAGGTGAACGAGTCGCGCCGGATGCGTCGATCTCGCCATCAGAACGTCGGCGGCGTGCAGGCCGAGATCACCTCGCACGGCTTGCCGCCGACGCAGCGGAAGCGATGCGGGCGGCGGCTCTCGAAATAATAGGCATCGCCGGGATTGAGGATGCGGCGCTCGTCCTCGACGGTGACTTCGAGCTTGCCTGAGATCACGATGCCGCCTTCCTCGCCGTCATGGACGAGATGCACGCGCCCGGTGTCGCTGCCGGGCTCGTAGCGCTCCTTGAGGATCTGCAGGCTGCGGCCGAACAGATTGTCGCCGATTTGTCGGTACGAGATCGGCTTCTTGCCGACTTCGGTGAGCTCCTCGGCACGGTAGAAGATCTTGCGCCTGGACTCCGGTTCCAGCGCGAAGAACTCGGCGAGCCCCATCGGGATGCCGTCCAGGATGCGCTTGAGCGCGCCGACCGAGGGGTTCATCTGGTTGGATTCGATCAGCGAGATCGTCGAATTGGTGACGCCGGCACGCTTGGCCAGCTCCCGCTGCGACAGCTTGTGGCGCGCCCGGATGAATCGCAGCCGTCCGCCGATGTCGACGCTCATGTCTTGGTCCTTGCCCTGGTCCCGTGTTGCAGGTGTTGCGGATCGCGCAAATATGGACCGGCAGCCCCAGTCAAATCAATGGCTTGCAGGTCACCAGAAAAGGACTTGTTGCGCTTTCCAAGCCGTGGCTCTGCTAGCGGGTCAGCAAAGGAGCGCGGCCGTGACCCTTCATCAGATTCCGAACACCATCAAGACCGACTCGTTCTGGATGCCGTTCACGGCCAACCGGCAGTTCAAGAAGGCGCCGCGCCTGTTCTCCTCGGCCGAGGGCATGCATTACACCACCGTCGACGGCCGCAAGGTGATCGACGGCTCCGCGGGCCTCTGGTGCGTCAATGCCGGCCACGGCCGCAAGCAGATTGCGGCTGCGGTCGAGCGCCAGCTGATGACGCTGGATTTCGCGCCCACGTTCCAGATGGGCCACCCGCTGGCATTCGACTTCGCCGAGCGCCTGGCCGAGATCGCGCCGAAGGGCCTCGATCGCATCTTCTTCACCAATTCCGGCTCCGAGTCGGTCGACACCGCGCTGAAGATCGCGCTGGCCTATCATCGCGCCAACGGCCAGTCGAGCCGCACCCGCCTGATCGGCCGCGAGCGCGGCTATCACGGCGTCGGCTTCGGCGGCACGTCGGTCGGCGGCATGGTCGCCAACCGTCGTGCGTTTGCGACCCTGCTGCCGGGCGTCGACCACATCCGCCACACCCACGATCTCACCCGCAACGCCTTCGCCAAGGACCAGCCCGAGCATGGCGCCGAACTCGCCGACGATCTCGAGCGTCTGGTCGCCCTGCATGGCGCCGAGACCATTGCCGCCGTCATCGTCGAGCCGGTGCCGGGCTCGACCGCGGTGCTGCCGCCGCCGAAGGGCTATCTGCAGCGCCTGCGCGAGATCTGCGACAAGCACGGCATCCTCCTGATCTTCGACGAGGTGATCACCGGCTTCGGCCGCCTCGGCACGCCGTTCGCCGCCAACTTCTTCGGCGTCACGCCGGACCTGATGACGACGGCCAAGGGCATCACCAACGGCACCATTCCCTGCGGCGCGGTGTTTGCGAGCCGCAAGGTGCATGACGGCATGATGGTCGGCCCCGAGAACCAGATGGAGCTGTTCCACGGCTACACCTATTCGGCGCATCCGACCGCCTGCGCCGCCGGCATCGCGACGCTCGACATCTACAAGGACGAAGGCCTGCTCACGCGCGGTGCCTCGATGGCCGAATATTGGCGCGATGCGCTGCACTCGCTGAAAGGCCTGCCGAACGTCGTCGACATCCGCAATTGCGGCCTGATGGGCGCGGTCGAGCTCGCCCCGCGCGACGGCATCGTCGGCGCGCGCGGCTATGACGTCATGGTCGACTGCTTCAACACCGGCCTTTACTTGCGCATGAGCGGCGACAGCTTCGCAATGTCGCCTCCGCTCATCGTCGAGAAGAGCCACATCGACCAGATGGTCTCGATCCTCAGTGACGCCATCAAGAAGGTGGCCTGATAATTGCTCTCGCCGCCAGCGAGTTGTGTCCTTGCAGCGGCGAGCGCCGCGGGAGTTTGACGAAGCGTGAAAGTTCTGATCCTCGGCAGCGGTGTCATCGGTGTCACCTCTGCCTACTACCTCGCGCGTGCCGGCCATGAGGTGACGGTCGTCGACCGCCAGCCGGAGCCGGCACTGGAGACCTCTTTCGCCAACGCGGGCGAGGTGTCGCCCGGCTATTCCTCGCCCTGGGCCGGCCCCGGCGTGCCGGTGAAGGCGGTCAAGTGGCTGTTGATGAAGCACGGCCCGCTGGTGATCCGGCCCAAGCTCGATCCGGTGATGTGGGTCTGGCTGCTCAAGATGCTGCGCAACTGCACCAGCGCGCGCTACGCGGTCAACAAGAGCCGGATGATTCCGATCGCGGAATACAGCCGCGACTCTTTACGCGATCTGCGCCGCGACATCGGCATCCAGTATGACGAGCGCTCGCAGGGCACGCTGCAGCTGTTTCGCTATCAGGCCCAGCTCGACGGCACCGCCGAAGATATCGCAGTGCTCAAGCAATACGGCGTTCCCTTCGAGGTGCTGAGCCGCGAAGGCTGCATCGCCGTCGAGCCGGCGCTTGCGGGCGTGAAGGAGAAGTTCGTCGGCGGGCTCCGCCTGCCGCAGGATGAGACCGGCGACTGCCACATGTTCACGCAGGCGCTCGCCAAGCACGCCCAGGCGCTCGGCGTGCGCTTCATGTTCAACACCGGCATCGACCGCATCGTCACCGACGGCGCGCGCGTCAGCGGGGTCGCGACCAGCGCCGGCCTGTTGCAGGCGGACGCCTACGTGCTCGCGCTCGGCAGCTGGTCGTCGCGGCTGGCGGCGCCGCTCGGCATCTCGCTGCCGGTCTATCCGGTGAAGGGCTATTCGATCACGGTCCCGATCAAGGACGCCTCCGGCGCGCCGGAATCCACCGTGATGGACGAGAGCTACAAGGTCGCGATCACTCGCCTCGGCAATCGCATCCGCGTCGGCGGCACCGCCGAGATCTCCGGCTATTCGGACAAGCTCTACGACGCGCGCCGCGACACGCTCGATCATTCGCTGACCGACCTGTTCCCGCGCGGCGGCGATCTGTCCAAGGCGACGTTCTGGAGCGGCCTGCGCCCGATGACGCCGGACGGCCCGCCCGTGATCGGCCCGACCCACTACGCCAACCTGCATCTCAACACCGGCCACGGCACGCTGGGCTGGACCATGTCCTGCGGCTCGGGCCGCGTGCTCGCCGACATGCTGTCAGGCAAGAAGCCGGAGATCGACGTCAGTGCGTTGACGGTGGAGCGGTACAAGCACCGGTTTGGCTAAGGCTCTATCCCCTCGTCATTGCGAGGAGCGAAGCGACGAAGCAATTCAGAATGCCTCCGCGGAGACAGTCTGGATTGCTTCGCTTCGCTCGCAATGACGGCGTGGAAGCGGCTCGCCCTTTATCCATCACCGTCACCCTGAGGTGGCCGCTTCTTCAGCGGCCCTCGAAGGGCGACGGCCCGGCTCTATCGGGGCCGCTCATCCTTCGAGGCTCGCTTTGCTTGCGCCTCAGGATGACGGGAAGAAGTTGGTGGCCCCCGGCTCAAGGCTTGCGACGCTCAGATATGATCCGGGCGATATGGCCTTCGTCGCCGTACATCGCATCCCACAGATCGACGCCGGAGGCCCACGATCCAATCCAGTCTTCGATAGTGGGAGCGTCCGCGAAGAATGCGTCGGTCCATTCATCGCCATCATGACCGTTGGGATCGAAAATTCGCATCCGAAAATCCGGGCCGAGGCAATCGACGCACGAGTAGATGGCGCATCCCCAATGGCAGATCGGTAACAGGCCAACGGGCCAATCCAGCTCCGGCGCACTCCGAAGCAAATCGTAGATCGCAACAGCGGTCTTGCCGGTATCGTCGGGAACGCCGTTGGTCAGTCCGATGAGCCCGTATCCGGGGCCAAAACCTCCATTGCCGATATCTGCATACATTCGCTTCAAGAGGGGCGGCAGCCGGAAACGAAGATGTTCTTCGTCGGAGGCAATATCGCCTGCCCTGGCGGGGATGAGTCCCGCGCGCGGAGGTCGGCCCAGATCGGCGACTTTCGTCTTCAGCCGCTGTCGGATCGCAGCGATGATGAGGTCGCTCATCGACGGGCCCCTTTGTCCTGCAGAATGCCTTCACATCGTGCCAGCAGGTGCAGCGCCGGCAAGCTACCCCGCCCCCGTCACGCAATTCACCCACAGCACCACGGCCTTCGCATCTTGCGCCGGATTGGAAAACCGGTGCGGCCTTCGGCTCGCGAAGCGAAAGCTGTCGCCTGTTTTCAGCGACCACGTCTGGCTGTCCACCGTCAGCATCATCTCGCCTTCGAGCACCAGCCCGGCCTCCTCGCCGTCGTGGGTGTAGAGCTCATCGCCGGTGGAGCCGCCGGGCTCCAGATGCACCAGGAACAGATTGAGCTTGTTGTCGCTGCTGGCCGGGCTCAGCAATTGTTTGGACACGCCCGTGCGCCAGAGCTTCAGCTCGGGCCGTTGCAGCCTGCGTGTCACCACCTGATCCGATGCGCCGTCGGCGCTCGGGCTCGCGCCGAACAGCGCGGCGATGCCGACACCGAGCACGTCGGCGAGCGTCGCCAGCACCCGCAGCGACGGCGACGACAGCCCGCGCTCGATCTGGCTGAGGAAGCCGATCGACAGCTCCGTGCACGCGGCGACCGTCTCCAGCGAGAATTGCCTGACCCGCCTGAGGTCGCGGATGCGGCGGCCGACCGCGACGTCCATCGCCGGCTCGGCCGGCTTGGCCTTCACCTTAGCCGGCCTTTTCTTGGCCGGCTTTGCGGCGGCCGGTCTGCGCATTCTTTTGCCACCGCTCACGTCAAACCGCTTCCTTCATGTGCATGAAAACCGCTTGCATCGTCCGCGAAAGTATGACCAAATTTTCATATTGGTGAAAATAGGCCGAAACGGCCCGGCCCGCAACGTCTGATCGCGACATGCGCCGGCCAGGCCTAAAAAGGGGGATGCGATGAAGCGTTTTGTTCAGGCCGCAATCGCGGCGCTCGCCATTGCCACAGCCGTGCCGGCTTCGGCGCAGCAGGTGCTGAAGGTCGGCTCGACGCCGACAGGCATTCCCTTCACGTTCCTCGACACCAAGACCAACACCATCCAGGGCATCATGGTCGATCTCGTCACCGAGATCGGCAAGGACGCCGGCCTCAACGTGCAGATCGAGCCGATGGCGTTCTCGGCGCTGATCCCGTCGCTGACCTCGAGCAAGATCGACATCATTGCGGCCGCGATGTTCATCACCGCGCCGCGCAAGGAGGTCGTCGACTTCTCAGACCCGATCTACACCTATGGCGAAGGCCTCGTGGTGCCGAAGGGCGATGCCAAGGCCTACGCTGCACAGGAGGACCTGAAGGGCGAGACCGTCGGCGCGCAAGTCGGCACCGCCTTCGTCGATGCGCTGAAGAAGTCCGGCCTGTTCGCGGACGTGAAGGCCTACGACACCATCCCCGACATCCTGCGCGACGTGAACACTGGCCGTCTCAAGGCCGGCTTCGCCGACTATCCGATCCTCGCCTACAATCTGAAGCAGGGCGGTTTCCCCGACGTGCGTCTCGTCGACAGCTACAAGCCCGTTACCGTCGGCTCGGTCGGCATCGGCGTGCGCAAGGGCGAGAGCGCACTGCTCGGCAAGATCAATGCCTCGCTGGCGAAGCTGAAGGCCAACGGCACCATCGACAAGATCCTCGAGAAATGGGGCCAGAAGGCGCAAGGTTGATCGCCAAGACCTGATCGCAAGACCTGATCGCAAGACCTGATCGATCGAAGGCTGCCCAATGAAAGGCTTCTGGCGCGACGCCGTCGAGTTCTTCCCGATCCTGCTGAACGGCGTCGCCCTGACGATCATCGTCACGGTGGGCTCGCTGCTGCTCTCGACGGTGCTGGGCCTCGTCTGGGCGATGATGCGGGTCTCCGGCATAAGAGCGCTGTCGATGCTCAGCGCCAGCCTGATCAACGTGATCCGCGGCATCCCGATCATCGTGCTGTTGTTCTACCTCTACTTCGTGATGCCGGATCTCGGCGTCACGCTGTCGGCCTTGCAGGCCGCCATCCTCGGCCTCGGCATCGCCTATTCTGCCTATCAGGCCGAAAACTTCCGCGCCGGCATCGAGGCCATCGACAAGGGCCAGATCGAGGCGGCGCAGTCGATCGGCATGGGCTGGTGGCTCACCATGCGTCGCGTGGTGCTGCCGCAGGCGGTGCGCATCGTGCTGCCGCCTTACGGCAACGTCATGATCATGATGCTGAAGGATTCCTCGCAGGCCTCGACCATTACGGTCGCCGAGCTTGCGCTGCAGGGCAAGCTGATCGCGTCCTCGACGTTCAAGAACACCAGCGTGTTCACGCTGGTCGCCCTGATGTATCTCACCATGAGCATTCCGTTGATCCTGCTCGTCCGTCACTTCGAGAAGCGGGCCGGCAAGCGATGATCGAGCTGAGCGACGTCCACAAGAGCTTTGGCAAGGTCGAGGTGCTCAAGGGCATCACGGCGAGTGTCGAGAAGGGCGAGGTGGTCTGCATCATCGGCCCCTCCGGCTCCGGCAAATCCACCATCCTGCGCTGCATCAACGGGCTCGAAAGCTACGACCGCGGCGAGATCAGCGTCGAAGGCTTGAAGGTTGACCGCGACGCGCCGTCGATCGTGAACATCCGCACCCAGGTCTCGATGGTGTTCCAGCGCTTCAACCTGTTCCCGCATCGGACAGTGCTGGAGAACGTGATCGAGGGGCCGCTCTTCGTGAAGAAGGAGCCGCGTGCGCAAGTGCTGGAGCGCGGCCGGACGCTGCTCGCCCAGGTCGGGCTTGCGGAAAAGGCCGACGCCCATCCGCCGCAGCTCTCCGGCGGCCAGCAGCAGCGCGTCGCCATCGCGCGGGCGCTCGCCATGCAGCCCAAGGCGATCCTGTTCGACGAGCCGACCTCGGCGCTCGATCCCGAACTGGTCGGCGACGTTCTCGGCGTCATGCGCAAGCTCGCCGACGACGGCATGACCATGGTCGTCGTCACCCACGAGATGGGCTTTGCCCGCGACGTTGCCGATCGCGTGCTGTTCATCGATGGCGGTGTGATTGTCGAGCAGGGGCCGGCGAAATCGGTGCTCAATCAACCGCAGCACGAGCGGACGCAGGACTTCCTGCGCCGCGTGCTGCATCCGCTCTGACCGGATACGCCATGACGCGCCTGCCTCTGCCGCCCTCGCTCTATGCCGATACTGCAATCGCGCCGGTTGCCACGCCGCCGCTCGACGTCGACAAGAGCGTCTCCGTCGCGATCGTCGGCGGCGGCTACACCGGCCTCTCCACCGCGCTGCATCTGGCGGAGCAGGGCGTCGAGGCGCTGGTGCTGGAGGCGCAGGAGCCGGGCTGGGGCGCGTCCGGCAACAATGGCGGCCACACCAACCCCGGACTGAAGCACGATCCCGACCAGATCGAGGCCGATTTCGGCGCAGACCTCGGCCGCCGCATGATCGCGTTCGCCTACGGCACGCCCAACTTCACGCACGATTTGATCCGCCGCTACCAGATCCCGTGCGAGGCGCGGCAGAACGGCACGCTGCGGGCGGCTTACAATGAGAGCAGCGCCGCCGCGATCGAGAAGACCGCGCAGCAATGCATCCGCCGCGGCCTGCCGGTGACGTACCTCGACCGCGCGCAGCTCCGCGACATGACCGGCACCGACCGCTACATCGGCGCCATGCTCGATACAAGCGGCGGCGATCTGCATCCCCTCAGCTACGCCCGTGGGCTTGCGCGCGCCGCGATTGCGGCCGGCGCAAAGGTTCATGGCGAGACGCCGGCCTTGTCGCTACGCCGCGACGGCTCGCGCTGGCGCATCGAGACGCCACGCGCGGTGGTTCATGCCGACAAGGTCCTGCTCGCCACCAACGGTTTTACCGACGATCTCTGGCCGGCGCTCCGCCGCACCATCGTGCCGGTGTTTTCCTCCATCGCCGCCACCGCGCCGCTCTCCGACGCGGTCGCCCGTTCGATCATGCCGACGCGTCCGGTGCTCTACGAGAGCGGCCACATCACGGTCTATTATCGCATCGATCAGCAGAACCGCCTGCTGATGGGCGGACGCGGCCCGATGCGCTGGATCAAGTCGCCGCATGACGTCGCCTATCTCATGCGCTATGCGGAGCGGCTCTGGCCGCAGCTCAAGGGCGTTGCCTGGACCCACGGCTGGAACAGCCGGCTCGCCATCACCAAGGACCATTATCCCCACGTGCACGAGCCGGCAGAAAGCGTTTTGATCTCGCTCGGCTGCAACGGTCGCGGTGTTGCGCTCTCGACCGCGATGGGCGCGCAGCTCGCCCGCCGCCTGATCGGCGGCGCCAAGGCCGAGATCGACATGCCGATCACGGGCATCAAGCCGATCCCGATGCATGCGTTCTGGCCGGTCGGCGTGACCACCGCCGTGATCGCGGGCCGGGTGCGGGACCGGCTCGGCATATGAAAAAGGCGCCGCCCGTGAGGAGCGACGCCTTGTGTGAATTCCGGATCGGCTTTAGCAGCGACCCTGCTTCCACAGTCCGGGCGGGCAGCCGTAACCGCGCCAGCCCACTTTGCGTCCATGCGACCAGCCGGGCGGCGTGCCATGGTAATGATGGCCCATCTTATGGCCATGACCATGGCCATGACCGCCACCATGGCCGCCCTTGGCCAAAGCAGGGCTGGTGAATGTGAACCCGGCCGCAATGACCAGCGACGCAGCGAGCGCAAGTTTCTTCATATGTCCTCCAGGGGTGAGCGCACTTGTCCGTTCAATGAACGACGTTCGGCTGCCTAAGTTCCCCGCGAATGTGGAGGAGTCGTGACGCTCGCCTTGATGCGTAATCGCGCAAATGCTCAACGCGCGCTGGTTCTTCGATCCCCGCGGTCAGCTCTCCGCCACCGCATCGGCCCACGGCTGGAAAATCTCGACCGCGCCGGAGTTGAGCTCGCCCTCGCGCATCACGACGCTCGGGAAGGCGAACTTCTGCGGCACTGCCTGCAGCCGGCTCTCTTCATAGTCGAAGCGCGCGGCCAGCACTTTGCGCACCTCCGCGGGCAAGCGCACATCGCCGATCACCACCGCGCCTTCACTGGCGTCGATGCGCGGCTGGTGGATGGCGGCATCCAGGTCCATGCCGTAATCCATCGCAAAGGACACGAGCTGCGTCACCGCGGGGAGGATGCGGCGGCCGCCGGAGGCGCCGACGGCGAGGCGCTTGCCGTCCTTGGTCTCGGCGATGACCGGCGTGTAATTACAGAGGCAGCGCTTGCCCGGTGCAAGCGAGTTGGTGGTGCCAGGCGTCGGATCGAACCACATGATGCCGTTGTTCATGGTGATGCCTGTGTGCGGTGTCACGTAGCGCGAGCCGAACGACGAGAGCAGCGTCTGCGTCACCGCCGCGATGTTGCCGTGACGGTCGACCACCGAGAAATGCGTGGTGCAGGCCGGCGCCAGATATTCGGCGCCGAGCGAGCGCTTGCCGTCGGCATCGCCCATGTCCTTGAGCCGCTCGCGGAAGGCGGCCTGCAGAGCGAGCGCATATTCGACATAGGCGCCGGCGTCCGGCGCGCCTGCGGGCGTCAAGCTCTGCTGCAGCAGGCGCAGCGCATGCGCCATCGTCGGCCCCGCGGTGAGCTCCGGGGTCGCGAACACCTTGCCTTCGCGATAGGGGATCGCCAGCGGCTCGCGCAGATGGGCGCGGAAGGCAGCGAGATCCTCCACCGACAGCGAGCCGCCGTCGGCCTTGATGTCGGAAGCAATGCTCCTGGCGAGATCGCCTTGGTAGAAATCGCGCGCGCCCGCGTCGGCGAGATGTGACAGCGTCGCCTTCAGGGCGTCCTGCGGCAGCCGCGTCTCGAACTTGATGCCCCATGGCGCGGTCGGCGGCAGGCCGTCCTTCAGGTATGCGGCCGCGCTCGCGGGATAGCGCCTGAGATCGGCTGCCGAGCCCGCGATCGTCACCGTCGTCCACCAATCGACCAGCAGGCCTTCGCCGGCGAGCCGAGCTGCCGGCGCGATCAGATCCTTCCACGGCAGCTTGGCGTAGCGGCGATGCGCCTCTTCCATTCCGGCGACGACGCCGGGCACGGCAACCGAGCCGGGGCCGTGAATGTTGCGATCGCCTTTCACCCTTGGCCAGGGAAACAGGTCGGAGGCGGCGCCTTCGCCGCTGAGCGGATAGTCCTCAGTGCGCAGGCTCTGCGGCGCGCACATGCCGTAGTCGATCACCTCATAGCGATTTTCCTTGGCGCGGTAGAGCACCATCGCACCGCCGCCGCCGATGCCGCTGTTCCAGGGCTCGAGGACGTTGAGGGCAAATGTGGTTGCGACGATCGCGTCCACGCAGTCGCCGCCGGCGGCCAGCACCTGCGCCCCGACTTCAGCCGCCCGCCGCGATTGCGAGGCAACGATGCCGCCCTGGGATGTGACGGCGGGCTTGCGGACGGTTTGGTTGAGACTGAACTGCTGAGGCATGGTGTCGTCTTGATGCTCGTCGATGGCTTCGCTGCGTTGAATGCGAGGCTCCGCAATTGGCGAAGCGCGCGGACAATGGCACATTGCCGCCGACGAGAACATCCAAAGGGAGGCGCGGCATGGCTGGTGTGAAACAGGCGCGGGATGGCGCGGTCGGGATCCTGACGCTC
This sequence comes from Bradyrhizobium sp. CCBAU 11357, assembly GCF_028128865.1. Lineage (NCBI taxonomy): Bacteria > Pseudomonadati > Pseudomonadota > Alphaproteobacteria > Hyphomicrobiales > Nitrobacteraceae > Bradyrhizobium > Bradyrhizobium sp. CCBAU 11357. The sequence goes on from NZ_LBJW01000094.1 coordinate 42,807, forward strand.
GACGAACCGGCCAGCCTCAACGCGATGACGCCGGACCTGCTCGGCGCGCTCGCCGCTGCCATCGCCGAGATGACGCAGGACGAGGACATCCGCGCTCTGATCCTGACCGGCGCGGGGCGCGGCTTCTGCTCGGGCCAGAATCTGAAGGCCTCGGAGGCACTCGGCGAGGACATCGCGGCCGGCGTGATGCGCTTCTACTGGCCGGCCTTCAAGGCGCTGCGCGAATGCCGCGTGCCCGTCCTCGTCGCCGTCAATGGCGTTGCGGCTGGCGGCGGTTTTAGCCTGGCCATGGCCGGCGACATCATCGTCGCGGCGCGGTCGGCGAGCTTCATCCAGGTGTTCAGCCGCATCGCGCTGGTGCCGGATCTCGGCTCGACCTGGCTGCTGCCGCGACTGATCGGCCGGCAGCGCGCGCTCGAGCTGATGCTGCTCAACGAGCCGCTGACGGCGGAACGTGCCCAGGAGATCGGCCTGGTGCGGCAGGTCGTCGACGACGCCAAGCTGATGGACGAGGCGTTAGGTCTGGCCCGCCGCCTTGCGGAAGGCCCGACCCGCGCCTTGGTCGCAACCCGCACCCTGGTCGAGGAGAGCGAGCACGCGACCTACGAGGCGCAGTTCCGCCGCGAGATCGAGCTTCAGGCGGTGATCCGCAAGAGCGCGGACGCCATCGAGGGCCGCAACGCGTTCGTCGAAAAGCGCAAGGCGAGGTTTACGGGGAGGTGAGGTGGGGCACACTTTCTCCCCTCGTCATGCCCGGGCTTGTCCAGGCTTGTCCCGGGCATCCACGTCTTCGTATCGGCGCCCCCAAAACGTGGATGGCCGGGACGAGCCCGGCCATGACGAAAGATAAAAATGTCTGCAAAGGCGCGCTAAGCGCTGCCTCAGCGCATGCGATCCAGCCGGCTGGCCTGGTACTTGGCGCGCCATTTCGGGCCCGGTCCGCGCATGTAGTGCAGCTCGGGGCGATAGGGGTTGGCCGCGACGCGGATCAGCGTCTGCCATCGGGTGGCGACGAAGCTCAGGGGCTGACGCAGCAGGCTCAGGGAAGCGAGCAACATGGCATCACCTCAATGCGGCTTGCCGAGCATGGCGGTGAAGGGGAGATCGAAGATCTCCTCGCCAGCGTCGTCGCTGACATGGATCACCCAGTCGCGCCAGTCTTCGGCACCGGGGGTCTGGATCATCGAGTTCATGATCTGAGCGGCGCGATCGCGCGCCTCGGTCAGATTGGCGACGGCGGCGCCGTAGCGGTCGATCAGCGTGCCCTCGGTGTTGGAGCAGTGAAAATAGACCTGGACCATAGGCGCCTCCTGTAGAAAGCGATCGGGACGGCAAACCGATACCACCCCAAGCATTCGCGAAACATTCGGGTCGAACCCGGTAAGGAAATCTACGGATATTGGTCGGGCCCAAGGTCGTTACAGGTTTAATCACAGGCGGGTGATGACTGGACGGCGCCGCGGCGGCATGGAACAACGTCCGCGGGAAGGCGGGGGTCACCGTGAACCAGCTCACATTCGCGCGCGAACGGCGACGTCTGCGCTTGCTTGCAGCGATTGTCTTTCCAGCGGTTTTGGCCGCCGCGCCGCTCGGCTTGGCCCCGGCCTCATCCGAGCCGGTCAGGAAGAGCGGCTATGCGATCGGCACGGAAGCCTGCGGCAGCGGCGAACTGGCCTTTCCCAGGATTCAGATCGACATGAAGGCGGGATTTTGCGCCGGCCTCGTCGCCAGCGAAGAGGACCGCCTCAAATTTCCGCGCGCGATCGTGCAGGTGCCGGGCCGCGACCTGTTCGTGGTCGCCGACATGGGCGGCTGGGGCCACACCGACGGGCGGCTGCTGCTGCTCGATCCGCGTGCGGCGCAGGGGCAACGCTTCAGGGACCTCCTGACGGGGATAGAATATCCGTTCGGCCTTGTCGTCGGCCCGGACAGGAAGCTCTATGCCTCGACCGCGGAGACGATCTTCCGGTTCGATCCGCTTGCCGACAACCCGCGCAGCACGGTCGAGACCATCATCCGTCACCTGCCCGGCCGCCGGATCACGCTGCCGGATGGCAAGAGGGTCGACGAGAGCGCGCATCCGCTCAAGCAGTTCGTGTTCGATCGCGACGGCCGGCTGTTCGTCAATGTCGGCTCGCACAGTGACGACTGCATCACGCCTGCGCCGATCACGAAACCCTGCGCGGCGGCGGAGGGCGCGTCCGCGCTGGCCTCGATCTGGCTGTTCACGCCGCCGGCGGGTGGGGTGTTCCCGGCATTGAAGCCCGGCGATCCCGACCCGCCGCACAGCGTCTATGCGCGCGGCTTGCGCAACTCGATGGCCCTGGTGCTGCATCCGAATTTTCCGGATGCCGGCTACGCCTTCCTGCAGGGCGAGAACGCCCGCGACCTGCCCGACATCTTCAAGCCGAACGAGGAGATCAACGCGATCGAGCAGGGCAGGCACTATGGCTGGCCCTATTGCTACGATTTGTCGACGCCGAGCCCCGAATTCAGGCTGGTGCTGCAATCGGGGATCTACAAATCGCTCTGCTCAGCCAATGCGCTCTACAAGCCGCCGCTCTCGCTGATGCCGCCGCACGGCGCGCCGCTCGCGATGCTGTATTACCACGGCGCCAAATTCCCCGAGCTGGAAGGCAAGCTGCTGGTCGGCCTGCACGGTTATCGGCCGACCGGCAGCCGGCTGCTGGTCTATGACGTCGACGAGCACGGCTTTCCCAAACCCAGTGCGGCACCGGTGCGCTATCACGTGAGTTGCGCGGCCGACCCGACCCGCAGTTTCCAGACCGACGCCGGCGAGGTCGCGGCCGCGCCGTTCGAGGAGCTGATCGCAGGCTGGCATCGCGTCAACGGCGCGCGGCCGCAAGGCGCGCCGGTCGGCATGACGGTCGCGGAGGACGGCGCGATCTGGCTGGTCGAGGACAAGAACCAGACCGTGATCCGGATCGATCGCGCGGCCGGCGAGCGACCTCAGCCGCTCCCCTGCGATACGCGCAGCCAGGCGATGATCGACCAGCTCGCGGCCTTCGTCGCCAGGGACGCGCAAAACAGCGCTCGCCTCACCACCTTGCGCAAGGGCCTCGTCGAGAAGCATTGCGTCGGCTGCCATTCGGATTTCGGCCTGAAACAAGGGCAATCGGATGCGGAGAAGGACAGGACGGTGCTGCGCTTCATGCTGTCGCAGGACGGCTGGATCTATCCTGGCGATCCCGACGCCGGCAGGCTGCGCACGCGCCTGCGCGGCCTTGGCGCCGAGAAGCTGATGCCGCCCGGCGGTGAGAGCCTGCCGAAGACCGAGCCCGGCTATTCGCGCCTGCTCGATACCGCGGACCTGCTCGTCGCCAAAATGGTTCCGGGCACGCGGATGCGGATCAAGCCGGGCCCGCCGCAGCGGAAGTTTTTCAGCAAGGCCAACAAGGAATGCGGCGAAATACCGGCCGGAAAGGTCGTCGTCGTGACACAAAGGAGCGCTGTAGACAAACCCGGCTTCAGCCGATTCTTCCGGCCAGCCGATCCCTATCTGAATGGTGAGTGCACCGACGGCGATGGCTATTACATCCGGCAGGAACTTCTGGTGCCTGTGCAGTAGCATCCTGCTCGTCGCGACGCTGCCGGCCGCTGCCGAAACGAAATTGTTCGAAAGCGCACAGGTGACGCCCGCCAGCGAATACACCTTCGGGATCGAAGGGCCGGCCGCCGATCTGGACGGCAATCTGTTCGTGGTCAATCTCGGCAAGCCCGGCACCATCGGCAAATTGCCCGCGGGCGGCGCCGTCTCGGAGCTGTTCACGACGCTGCCCGACGGCAGCGTCGGCAATGCGATCCGTTTCGATCGCGGCGGCACCATGTTCATCGCCGACTACAAGAAGCACAACATCTTCGCGATCCCCAAGGGCGCGACCGAGCCCGCGGTGTGGTTTCACTCCGACGAGATGAACCAGCCCAACGACATCACCATCGCGCGCGACGGCACGATCTATGCGAGCGATCCGAACTGGAAGGGCCGCGAAGGCCACATCTGGCGCATCGTCAGAGGAGCGGACGGGACCGCGCAGGGGCAGGTGATGTCGGCGCCGCGCGCGATGGGCACCACCAACGGCATCGACCTCAGCCCTGACGGCAAGACGCTCTATGTCGGCGAGTCCAGCAGCGGCCAGATCTGGTCCTATGCGATCAGCGGCAACGAGCTCACCGCGGCAAAACTGGTCAAGGCGTTTCAGCCCGACACTATCGACGGCCTGCGCACCGACGTCGCCGGCCGCCTCTACGTCGCACGCATTCTCAAGGGCACGATCGCGCTGATGAAGCCGACCGGCGCGGTCGAGCGCGAGATCCCGCTGAGGGCCAAGGAGCCGACCAACCTTGCCTTCGGCGGCAACGACGGCAAGACCGTCTTCGTCACCCAGCGTCAGGGCGGCTTCATCGAATCCTTCCGCACCGACCAGCAGGGCCGCGAGCACTGTCTCCAGCGCGGCCGCTGCTGAGCTTCGCGAGCGCTCTGCTTTCGGTGCAGGGCAGCGCGACGAGGGGCGGCATTCTTCTTGCTTGCATCCGGCGGCCGTGGCGATCAAGACTCTGCGGCACGTCCAGTAGCCTGCGACCACGGAGTGTTTGAGTGAAAGCCGTCCATACCGAACTGCACCGCAGCCACGATCCGCAATTCTTCCTGGTGCGCGGTGTCGTCAAGCGCACCACCGAGCAGCCCGAGCGCGCCGATCGCCTGCTGAGGGGATTGAAGGACGGCAGGCATCAACTGGTCGAGCCGACCAAGTTCGGGCAGGGGCCGCGCGCGCGAATTCACAGTCCGGAATATTTGTCGTTCCTCAGCGAAGCCTGGGACGCCTGGACCGCGCTCGGCGATTCCGGCCCGGAGATGATCGGCAATATCCATCCCGTGCGCCACGCCGCGACCTATCCCACCCACATCGTCGGCAAGCTCGGCTGGCACACCGCCGACACCGCGGCGCCGATCGGCCCGGGTACCTGGGCCGCGGCCTGCGCCGCCACCGACGTTGCGGTCACCGCCGCGCAGATGGTGATGGATGGCGAGGACGCGGTCTACGCGCTCTGCCGTCCGCCCGGCCATCACGCCTATCGCGACATGGCCGGCGGCTTCTGCTTCCTCAACAACAGCGCGATCGCGGCGGCGCATCTGCGGCAGAAGCACGAGCGCGTCGTGATCCTCGACGTCGATGTCCATCACGGCAACGGCACGCAAGGTATCTTCTATGCCCGGCCCGACGTCTACACGATCTCGATCCATGCCGACCCCGTTGCGTATTATCCCTACGTATGGGGCTATGCGCATGAGCGCGGCGAAGGTCCGGGCCTCGGCACCAATCTCAACATTCCGCTTCCCATCGGCACCGGCGATGACGGCTATCTCCAGGCGCTGGACATCGCGCGCAAGGCGATCGAATCCTTTGCCCCCGGCGCCCTCGTGGTCGCACTTGGCCTCGATGCCTCCGAGCACGATCCGCTCAAGGGATTGGCCGTCACCACACCCGGCTTCCGCCGCATCGGCCAGGCCATCGCGAAGATGGGCCTGCCGACCGTGTTGGTGCAGGAAGGCGGCTATCTCTCGGATATCCTCGGTGCCAACCTGACCTCCGTGCTGGCTGGCTTCGAAGACGCGCGGTGAGATCGCTTCGCCTCTTCCTGCTTAACGCGCTCACTCAGCCGCTTCGCGGAGCGGCCAGGCATGGCGGCTGATGGGAAGGCCGCCGTGCGCGCGGGAGCCGTCGGCGATCGCGAGGCGATGCGAGGGCGATGGCGAGCACAGCGAGAAGCGCCAGCCGTCCGGATCGTCGACGATATCGGGCTTGAAGCTGATCTCGATGGCCTCGCGTGACACCTGCATCGCGAAGGCGTCGAGCGGCAGATTGAGACCAAAGCCCCTGGCCTTCAGATAGGCCTCCTTGAGCGTCCAATAGTCGAAGAAGCGCTCGATCGCCGCGGGCTCCGGCAGCCCGCGCAAGGTTTCGACCTCCTCCGGCGCAAAGAAGCGAAGCGCGGTGGACAGCGGCGCGACGCGCCGCGACACGGTTTCGACGTCGACCCCGACGGCCTCATGCCGCGACACCACGCAGGCGACGCAGCCGTCGGCATGCGACAGGCTGAAATGCAGCGCGGTCGAGGTGGCCGGTGCTGCGACGAACGGCCGGCCATAGCGGCCCGCGCCGAACGACCAGTCGGTCGGCGCGACGTTGGAAGCGACCTGCGACAGCGCGAGGCGCAACATGGCATGTGCGAAAATGTACTGCCGCCGATGCCGCTCGAACACGAAGCGATCGGCTCGCGCCCGTTCGTCGACCGAGAGCAGGCGTCGGCACGCCTCGACCGCGCCCGGCGCGTCAATGGTCTCGATCAGTCCGACAAAGAGTTCGATTCTGTCGTCTGCCATCAATTGGGCCCATGGCGTCAGGCGAGGCCAAATCCCCGGTCCCGACGGAAGAAGCAACTGCGCAAGAATCAGCCGAGAGGACCGTTCCTAGCGGTCCACCCGGGCGAATTCTTGTCGATTTGCAGGCCGGTTTACAGGCGCAAGCTTGTGCGAGCCCCCAAGCTCGACAAGCAAGCGGCCGATCTGCGAAGACTCGTACGGCGTCCCCGACCGACGAATTTACTTCTTCTTCTTGGATTTCTTCTTGGGCGCTCGCAGAGCCTTGAGGCTCGCTTCGACATCGTCTAGCTGCTTCTGGAGCTGCTTCTTCTCGTAATTGAGCAGCTCTTGCAGAGCCTTGCGGTCCTCCGCGCTGAGCGAGGTCTTCTTGGTAAATTTGATGAAACCCATAACATTTCCCCGGTTGAAAATAATCGTCCAAATCAAAGTCCAGGAATAATCTTGCGCGCTGATGCCAAATAATCAAGATGCAACTTGATCATACACAGCTTTGGCACGCGATGGAGCGGCGTCAAGCGGCCCTGCGCGCGAGCAACCTGCCGAGCAGTGCCTTGGGCCGGGCGATCGCCGCCGTCAGCAGCGCGACGAGGTCCTCCATCCATTCGCCGACCACGCGGCCCTCCAGCAAATCGCGCTTGTAATTGCATGAGCCGGTGATGCCGGTCGGGCGCTCCTTGAGCATCAGCGACAGCCAGGTCTGGTCGATCGGCAGCACCGGCTGGCCTTCGCGCGCGACGTTGCCGATCGATTCTGTCGCGAGATCCGGGAGATCGAGCGGCTGGCGCAGCGGATTCTGCAGCGTGAAATAGACCTGGAGCAGCGAGGCCGGATCGATCCCCTCCTGCTCCAATCGATCGGCCAGGACGTTGAACGGCAACTCCTGACGCCCATGCGCGTCGAGCACGCTCTGGCGCACTCGCATCAAGGCCTGGACGAACGACAGATCCGGCGTGATTGTCGTGCGGACGATCACCGTGTTCTCGAACGGGCCGATGATTCGGTCGGTGTCCGGCTGGGCACGATTGGCCATGGCGGTCGCGACCGCGATGTCGGTGCGGCCCGCCCGGGCCAGCAGCATGGCCTTCAGGCCGGTGAGCAGGCACATGAACAGCGTGCAATTGTGCTGGCCGGCGAACGCCGTCAGCCGGGCGATCAGCTCGCGCTCGAGGCTGACCGGATGATGCCCGGTGGAAGCGCCCGGGCTCGATTCGCCGTCGAAGAGGGGGCCGGCTCCGCGCAAATTCTCGGTCCAGTCGGCAGCCTGGCGGCGCGCCGCGTCGGTGCCGCACCACCAGCGCTGCCAGCGTGCGACATCCGAAAAGGCTGGCGGCGGGCTCGGCAGCGGCGCTGACGGATATCCGGCCAGCGCCGCATAGCGGCTCGACAATTCCTCGAACAGCACGCCGATCGACCAGCCGTCGACGACGGCGTGATGCAGCGTCAGCAGCAGCACGTGATCGTCGTCGTGGAGCCGCAACAGCCGGGCGCGCAACAGCGGCGCGCGCCTGGTGTCGATCGGGATATAGGTCTCCTGCTCGATCAGGAGATTGATCTTCCTGAGCTCGAGCGTCTTGCGCCGCTTGTTGTTATGGGGATGGCCGTCGCCGATCGTCTCGACCGTCATGATTCGGCGGAGCGTGCGCGGCGCGGCGATGCGGCTTTCGGGCTCATCGCCGTTCCAGGCGAACGCGGTGCGCAGCGATTCGTGCCGGCGCACCACGTCGTCGATCGCCTTTGCCAGGGCGGCCGAATCGAGCGGGCCCTGCAGACGGAAGGCGAAGGGCAGGTTGAACTGCGGCAGCCCCGGCAGATTCCGTTCGATGTGCAGCATCTGGTCCTGCCCGATGGAAGGCGCGGGCGGCCCGCCCGCAGCTGATCGTGGCAGGCTTGCGGCAGGCTTGTGCGGCTTCGTGGCCAAGCTATGGTCGACCCGCCGCGCGAGCCCTTCAATCGTCGGCGCCTCGAAGATCGTCTTGATCGGCAGCGACACGCCGAGCGCCCGCGCGATACGCGCCATCACCTGGCCGGCCAGCAGCGAATGGCCGCCGAGGTCGAAGAAATTGTCGGTGACACCAATGCTCTCGGCCTTCAGCAGGTCGATCCAGATGTCGGAGAGCACCTTTTCGGTGAAGCGCCGCGCCGGGACGGCCGCATCCGCACCGGACGTTTCCGGCGGGACGGGCGCCAGCAGCGCGGAGCGGTCGATCTTGCCATGGGCGTTGAGCGGCACCTGATCCAGGAACAGGAAGGCGGAGGGGATGGCGTGGCCGGGCAGCCGGCTCTTCAGGAAGTCGCGCAGCTCGCTGGCGCTGCTCCGGCTGCCGGGTTTGCCGACGACATGGGCGATCAGCCTGATATCGCCGCTCGCCTCGCGGCGCGGTTCGACGATGGCGGCGCGCACGCTTGGATGCTCGGCCAGCGCGTTCTCGATCTCCTTGAGCTCGATGCGATAGCCGCGGACCTTGACCTGATGGTCGGCGCGGCCGAGGCATTCGATCGTCCCGTCGGCGCGGCGCCGGGCCAGATCGCCGGTCCGGTAGAGCCGGCTGCCGGCCTGGCGCGAAAACGGATCGGGCAGAAAGCGCTGCCGGCTCTGCGCGGGATCATTGATGTAGCCGCGGCCTACTCCTGCGCCGCCGATGCAGAGCTCGCCGGTCACACCGATCGGTTGCGGCTGAAGGTTTGCGTCGAGCACGTAGAGCTGGGTGTTCGGCAGCGGCGCGCCGACCGGAACATTGGCCGTCGCGATCGCCGGCGCCTTGGTCAGCCGATGCAGGGAGACGTCGTCGGAGCATTCCGACGCGCCGTAGGCATTGATCAGCGGCACTCTCGGACAGCGGGCGAACCAGGCGCGGCAGAGCTCGACGGGCAACGGCTCGCCGGTGGAGATCAGCAGCCGCAATCTGGAGAATGCGCGCCGCATCGGCGCCTCGTCCATGCGATCGAGAATGACGCGCAGCAGCGAGGGCACGATCTCGAGCACCGTGATGCCCTCGCGCTCGATCTCCCGCGCCAGCAGGATCGGGTCCTGCACGATCGCGTTGCCGCAGACATGGACGCGCGCGCCGACCATGGGACCGGCGAGGAATTGCCAGACCGAGATGACGAAGCTCTGCGGCGCGGTCTGCGCGATCACGTCCTTGGGCGAGAGGCCGAGCTCGGAGATGAGCGAGGCCAGATGGTTCGACAGGCCGCGCTGCTCGATCATGACGCCCTTCGGCGCGCCGGAGGAGCCGGACGTATAGACGAGATAAGCGAGGCTCGCGGCGGCGCGCCGTGCGGCGCGGGCCGGCTCGTCTGCCCTCGGCGCGAGCGCGTCGTCGAGCTCGGCCACCTGGATGCGCTCGACCAGCGGTTCGAGCAGGGCCTCGACCATGCCAGATTGGGCCCGCCCGGTCAGCAGCACACGGGCACAGCTCGATCCGAGGATGGTCGAAAGCCGTGCCGTCGGCTGGTCGGGATCGAGATTGAGGAAGGCCGCGCCGACGTGCTGCACCGCGATCATCGCGGCGAGCAGGTCGGGCCCGCGCTCTGCGAGCAGGGCAACCACGCTCTCGGCGCCGACGCCCTCGCGGGCCAGCCAGCGCGCGGCCGCCCGGCTGCGGCGTCCCAGCTCGCGATAGGTCAGGGACGTGCGACCGTCCGAGACCGCGACGGCATTCGGCGTCTTCCTCGCCTGGCGCTCGAAGCGTTCGCTTAAGTTGCCGCTTGTGGTGAAATTGGCCGGCGCGCCCCGGCCTTTCGCCAGCAATTGCCGGCGTTCGGCCTCGGTCAGGAGCGGCAGGCGCGAGATGCGCTGCTCCGGATTGGCGATGACGGCCTTTAGCAGCGTCTTGAACTGGGCGGCCATGCCTTCGATCGTCGCGGCGTCGAACAGATCGGTGGCGTATTCGAAGAAGCCGCTGAAGCGGCCATCAGCCTCGACCAGTTCGAGCGTGATGTCGAAGCGCGCCACCCTGGGATCGACTTCCAGCCGCCGCGTCGACAGGCCGGGCAAGCGCGCCGCCTCGATCGAGGCGTTCTGGAGGATGAACATGATCCGGAACAGCGGATTGCCGTCGCTGCGGCGCGCGACCTGCAATGCGCGCAACACCTCCTCGATCGGAAGGTCCTGGTTGCGGTAGGCGTCCAGCGTGACCTGCCGCACCCGCCTCAACATCTCGCCGAAGCTCGGATCGCCGCTGAAATCGTTGCGCAGGATCAGGGTGTTGGCGAACAGCCCGATCAGGCGTTCGCTCTCGATCTGGTTGCGGTTGGCGATCAGCGATCCCGTGGCGACATCCTCATGCGAGGTGTGGCGGAACAACAGGCACTGGAAGGCGGCGAGCAGCGTCATGAACGGTGTGACGCCCTGGTTCTGGCTCAGCGTGCGCAGCTCGGCCGACAGGGATTTTGGCAATTCGAGATAATGGCGCGCGCCGTGCCCGCTCCAGACCTCAGGCCTCGGCCTGTCGGTTCGGAACGGCAGCATGGTGACGCCGTCGAGCTGGGTCCGCCAATAATCGAGCTGCTCCGTGGCCGCCGGCGTCTGCGCCCAGCTTTGCTGCCAGAGTGCGAAGTCGCGATATTGGAAGGCGGGCGGAGGCGGTGCGGCCGGATGCTTCTTTCGCGCCGCGGCATAATGGGCGGCGAGCTCCTCCCAGAACAGCCGCTGCGACCAGCCATCGGTGGCGAGGTGATGGACGTTGACCACCAGCGCATGGCTGTTCTTGTCGAATGACAGCAATGTGGCCTTCAGGGGCGGCTCGTGGGCCAGGTCGAACTGATGTTGCGCGAGCTTGAGCGCCTCGCGCCGAATTGCCGCAGGCCGCTTGTCTGCCGGGCAGGGCTTGAGCTTGATGCGCGCCAACCGCGGCGTCGATGACAGCACGAGCTGAACCGGCTCGCCCTGGCGCTCGATGAAGACCGAGCGCAGCGCCTCATGGCGCGTTGAGATCGCAGCGAGGCTCGCAGACAGCGCGGCGGCGTCGACGCGGCCCTCGAGAACGGCGATTTCGACGACGTTATAATTGTACCGGGTCGGGTCGAGCCGCGAGAGCACGTACATCCGCTGCTGCTGGAACGACAGCGGTGCGTCCGTGCCGGCAAGCCGGCGCCAGGCCGGCAGCGCCGTCTCGCGCCGGCTTGCGGCGGTCTCGATCCGAGCCGCGAGCGCTGCGACCGTCGGGCAATCGAAGATGTCCTCGAACGAGAAGTCGACGTTGAAGCGGTCGCGCAGGCGCGAGCGCACCTGTGTCACCGCGAGCGAATCCGCGCCGAGCGCGAAGACGTCCTGGTCGGCGCCGACCTGCGGCAGCTCCAGCAGGCCGGCCCAGATCTCGGCGAGCTGGCTCTCGACCGCATTGCGCGGCAGCCGGGTCTCGCTACCTGCGTCCACGGTTACAATCAGCTCGGCGAGGGCATTGCGCTTGACCTTGCCGCTGGCGCCCTTCGGCAGCGTGGCCACACTGCGGATCAGGCTCGGCACCTTGTAGGCTGCAAGCCGCTTTCGTGCGAATTGGCGCAGCTGGTCCGAGGTCGCCTCGGCGTTCGGCCGCAGCACCACGATTGCTGCGACGTTCTCGCCGAGCTTCTCGTGCGGGACCGCGAACACGCCGGCCTCCAGCACCGCCGGATGGCTGAGCAGGACGTCTTCCACCTCCAGCGGCGAGATCTTCTGCCCGCCGCGATTGATGACGTCCTTGATGCGGCCGACGATGAAGAGATAGCCGTCGTCATCGAGATAGCCGAGGTCGCCAGTCCTGAACCAGCCGTTGCGGAACGCGGCCCGCGTCGCCGCCTCGTCATTGTAATAGCCGCGGCTCATGTTCGGCCCGCGCAGCATGATCTCGCCGTGCGCGCCGCTTGCGAGCATGCGGCCCGTCTCGTCCATGATCGCGATCTCCGGGCCGGCGGCGCGGCCGACCGATCCGACCTTGCGCAGCTCGAACGGATTGGCCGCGATCTGCGAGGCCGCCTCGGTCATGCCGTAGGTCTCGAGCACGGGAACGCCGAACGTCGCCTCCAGCCCGGCGAGAATCGCCGGCGCGAGCGAGGCCGAGGCCGACCGGATCACGCGCAGCGACGACGGTCGGGCGCGGTCCGGGTTCGCTTCCGCCGCCGTCAGCAATGCGCGATGAATGGTCGGCACCGCCGTGTACCAGGTCGGCTGCAGCTCTCGCATCCAGCCGAAGAAGGACGCTGCGTCGAAACCGTCGGTGCAGATCACGCTGGAGCCCGCGGCGAGCGCCGTGAGCAGGCCGGAGATCAAGCCATGGGCATGAAACAGCGGCAGCACATTGAGCAGGCGATCATGCGTCGTGAGCGACAGCACATGGCCGGCATTGTAGGCGGAGAGGCAGACATTGCGGTGGGTCAGCGGCACCATTTTCGGTCGTGCCGCCGTGCCCGACGTCAGCAGGATGAACGCATCGTCGTCGCCGCGCGAAGCGCCGCTGGCATTCGCCGGCCCGATCGCCGAAGCGATGAACGTGCAGCCGCCGAGATCGTGGGCGGGCCCCGCCACGAAATCGATCACGGCGATATCGAGCGCCCTGGCGACGTCACGGCTCGCCGAGTTCATGTCGGCCCGGGTCACGAGCGCCGTCAGCTTCAACTCGCTGAAATAGCGTTGCAGCTCGTCCGCCGTCAGGTCGGGGTTGACGGGGACGCAGGCGCAGCCTGATGCGACCGCGATCAGCGCCAGCGCAGAATCCGCGCCGCGCGGCAGCGCAACCGCGATGCGGCCTGCGGGGCCGATGCCGAGTTCACGCAAGGTCTGGACCAATGGCCGGATGGATTCGGCCAGCGCCCCGTAGCTGAGCGCCGGCCGGCCGGGAGCGAGGAGTGCGGGGGCGGCCGGCGTCTTGCGGGCATAGAATTCGAGAAGGCTGCTGATATGCGCGAATATCTTCGGTTCGGCCGTGGTGCCGGCGAATGCTTCGTCCACTCCGGTTGCAATACCCGACAACGCCATTCCCTTTTGGTCCGATTTAGTTATTCTTCCAAGAAGTTAGGGAATGCGTCCAGTCCGAGGTGAAGTTTGGCCCCCAAAATCTTTGGTTGAGGGGCCTCCAAGCCCTTCGACGGAGTGATGGTCGGGCAGAATCACCATGCTGGAGAATGAGCCGGGCACGAGTTTGGAAGGCGGGCTGAAACGCTGGCTCGAAAGTATCGGCCTCGGGCACTACACCGATCTTTTCGCGCAGCACCGTCTCGATCTCGACGTCATCGCGGATCTCACCGAAGCCGATCTGGTCGAGCTCGGATTGCCGCTCGGCGATCGCAAGCGGCTCCAGCGGGCGATGGCGGCGCTGTTTCAAGCGGAGACCACGGAGGCGCCAGCCGCGGCGGCGCGCCCGCAAATACGGGCGGAAGTCGGAGCCGAACGGCGCCAGCTCACCACCATGTTCTGCGACATGGTGGATTCCACCTCGCTGTCCGCGCAGTTCGATCCGGAGGACGTCCGCGACATGATCGCGGACTTTCGCGAAACCTGCGTCCGGGTGGTCAAGCAATACGAGGGCTTTGCCGCCCGTTTCGTCGGCGACGGTATCCTGGTCTATTTCGGCTATCCGACCGCACATGAGGACGATGCCGAGCGCGCGGTGCGCGCCGGGCTCGAGATCGTGCGGGTGCTGTCGACCGCACGCGCGGTCGAGCCGCGCGGTGCGCTCAGCCATTCACCCGCCGTCCGCATCGGGATCGCGACCGGCCTCGTCGTGGTCGGCGATCTGGTCGGGCAGGGCACCGAAGAGCGCGATTCCGCGGTCGGGGAAACCGTCAATCTCGCGGCGCGCCTGCAAGGCCTGGCGCCGCCCAACGGCGTGGTCATCTCCGCTTCGACACAGTCGCTGCTGAAGGGGAAGTTCGACTACCGCAATCTCGGCGTCCACGACTTGAAGGGAATTCCCGAGAAGACACAGGCTTGGCACGTGGTGCGCGCCTCGCGGGTGGAGACCCGCTTCGCCGCCGCGATGGGCACGCGGCTGACGCCGCTCGTCAACCGCGAGGAGGAGATCGCGCTGTTGATGGGGCGCTGGCAGCAGACCAAGGACGGCGACGGCCAGGTCGTGGTCAAGTTCGGCGAGCCCGGCATCGGCAAGTCGCGCATCATCCAGGAGATCTTCGAGCGGGTATCGGGCGACCGCCATGGACAGGTCTCGCTGCAGTGCTCGCCCTACTACACCTCGACCGCGTTCCATCCGTTCGTCGCGCAGCTCAAATTCACCCTCGGCCTCGATCGCGAGGAGTCGTCCGCGCTGTCGCTGGCGAGCCTGGAGAACGCGATCGCCGCCGCTCATGGCGACATCGAGCAGGTCACCCCGCTGTTTGCCGCGTTGCTGTCGATACCGACCGGAGACCGCTATCCGCCGCTCGAGCTGTCGCCGCAGCAGCAGAAGGATGCGACCGTCGTGGCGCTGGTCAACCATTTCCTCGGACTTGCGCGCGAGATGCCGCTCGTGATCGCGTTCGAGGATCTGCACTGGATCGACCCGACCTCCCGCGAGGTGATCGACCTCCTGGTCGACCGGGTGCAGAACCGGCCGATCCTGGCGATCATCACCGCGCGCTCGGAATTCCAGCCGAGTTGGAACGCGCATTCGCACGTCACCACCCTGGTCCTGAATCGGCTGAGCCGGCAGCTGCGCACGACGCTGGTCGAGCGCGTCGCGGGGCGCGAGATGCCCAAGGAGGTCGTCGAGGAGATCATCGTCAAGACTGACGGCGTACCGCTATTCCTGGAAGAGCTGACCAAGACGGTGCTCGAATCCAATCTGCTCACCGAGCGCCACGGGCGCTATGTGCTGTCGGGACCGTGGCGACAGCTCGCAATCCCCGCCACCCTGACCGACTCCCTGATGGCGCGGCTCGACCGGATGGGACCCTCCAAGCGGATCGCGCAGATCGGCGCCACGATCGGCCGCGAGTTCTCCTACGAGACGCTGCACGCCGTCGCCAACACGCCGGCCGAGCAGATCGAGGCGGCACTCAATCATCTGGAGGAGGCGGGGCTGATCATGCGCCGCGGCCATCCGCCGGACGCGCTCTACTCCTTCAAGCATGTGATGATCCAGAACGCCGCGCATGCGAGCCTGCTGCACAGCGAACGGCGCAAGCTGCATGCGCGGATCGCCCAGGTGCTCGCCGAGATGTATCCGGAGAAGACCGAGCGCGAACCGGAGCTGCTCGCCCATCATTTGACCGAATCCGGCCAGAGCGAGGGCGCCGCCAGCTTCTGGCTCAAGGCCGGCAAGCAGGCCGCCAAGACCGGCGCCAACCTGGAAGCGATCGGCCACCTCCGCCGCGGCCTCACCGTCGTGCAGGCCAATACGCGCATGCAGGGCGCGGACGAGATGGAGCTCGAGCTGCGCATTGCGCTCGGCAATGCGCTGATCGCCGCCAAGGGCTACGCGGTGCAGGAGGTCGAGGAGAACTACATCCGCGCGCTGGAGCTCGGCCGTCAGCTCGACGACGATGAAAAGGTCTTCGCTGCCACGCGCGGGCTCTGGGTGTGCCATTTCATCCGGGCCGATCTCACCCGCGCGCACGATCTCAGCGTCGAGCTGTTGAAGTTCGCCAAGCGCGAGCGCCTGAACGAGCGGACGCAGCCGGCGCAGCAGACCGGCTATCTGATCGAGGCGCACCGCGCGATCGCGATGACCATGCTCTATCGCGGCCGCTTCGCAGCCTCGCAGCACCATTTGCACCGCTGCATCAACCTGTTCAGCCCCGATCTGCACTCCGATTTGATCCAACGGCACGGCATCGATCCCGGCGTGGTCTCGCTGTCCTATCTCGGTTATCTCCTGTGGTTCCTCGGCCGGCCCGACGCCGCCCGCCAGCACAGCGAGCAGGCGATCGCGAACGCCGAGAAGATCCGCCACCCGTTCACGCTCGCCTTCGCGCTGGTGTTCGGCGCCTATCTCCGGCAGCATTTGCGCGACGTGGAAGGCACCCGCGACCACGCCAACCGCGCCATGATCATTGCCACCGAGCACAATTTCCTGCATTGGAAGCAGCAGGCGGCGATCCTGCGCGGCTGGGCGCTGGCTCAGCTCGGCGAAGCCGACGAAGGCCTCGCTCAGATGCGCTTCGGCCTCGACGAGTACGAGGCGATGGATTCCTGGCTCGCCGGCTGCTGGTTCCGCTGTCTGCTCGCGGAAACTTACGCCAAGGTCGGGATGCGCGACGCCGCCTTGCGCGCGTTGGATGGTGCGCTTGCGACCGCAAGGCGGACCGGCGATCACTTCTATCTCGCCGAGGTCTATCGCCTGCAAGGCGAGATCACGCTGGCGGGTGGCGACCCGGCGTCGGTACAGGAGGCGGAGGACCTGTTCGGCCTGTCGCTGGAGATCGCGCGCAAGCAGGGTGCGCTGTCCTGGGAGCTTCGCACCGCCGTCTGCCTCGCGCGCCTGTCGCATCAAGCCGGCAAGCGCGAGCACGCAAGGCTCCTGCTCATGCCGATCGTCGGCAAATTCAGCGAGGGCTTTCATACGCAGGACCTGAAGCAGGCGATGCAGCTCGTCGAGGAGCTCGGTATGGACGCGCCGGTGCGCGAGCAGGCCGGTCATGTGACATGAGCGATCTTGCCGCCGCGCGTGCGCGCTATGTGGAGCTGATCGCCAGGCGCGAGCGGATTGCCTCAAGGCGTCTGCTCGATGCGCTCGCCGCCATCCCGCGCGAGAAGTTTCTGCCAAGGGGACCGTGGCGCATCAAGGGCGAGGCTGCGCGCAGCTACCGGCTGACGCCCGATGCCGATCCCGTTCATCTCTATGACAACGTGCTGGTCGCCATCGATGCACGCCGCAAGCTCGACACCGGCCTGCCGAGCCTGTGGGCGCATTTGATCGACATGCTCGACGTCAAGCGGGCGGACCGTGTCGTGCAGATCGGCTGCGGTCTCGGCTATTTCTCGGCGGTGCTGTCGATGATGGTCGGCGAGAAGGGCCGTGTCCATGCGATCGAATGCGACGAGCGGCTCGCGGCCCGAGCGGCAAGGTATTTGCGCGACTATGGGAACGTCACCGTCGTCCACGGCGATGGATGCAAGGACGTGGGCGAGCCCGCCGACGTGATCATCGTGCATGCCGGCTTCCCGCATCCGCATCCGCTCTGGCTGCGGTCACTCCGTCCGCGCGGCCGTCTTCTGGTGCCGCTGACCCAGCGCGACCGCGAAGGCGCCGCCCTCAAGATCAGGCGGAGGGCCAGGGGTTTCGAGGCAGAAGCGATCCAGCAGATCCGGATCTTCCCCGGCCAGGGCCGCGGCGTGAGCGCCCTCGACGACCGCGTCGCCGACTGGTGGCAGCGCGCCTCAGCCCTCGCACCGCTCCGCTTTCGCGGGCTGGAGCAGGGGCTGCCGTCGGATTAGTCCTCTTCGAACCAATGCAACAATTAGGGGGCGCCCGTCCCCTTTCTTGTTCCCGGTAGGTCGTCTATATTTTGACCAGTCTCTGGGGAGACGGATGAAAGACAGGCTGAACGAGGGCATAGTTGGCGACACCGCGAAGCTGATGATGCATCGGCTGATCGTGCGGAGGCTCCGACATGACCCGTCATTGGTGGAGAAGGCCAAGGAAGCGCATACGCGGCAAGCCGACCAATTTGACGGCTGGCCTTTCGTGCGGGAGTGGCAGAAGCTGCTTGCGCTTCCTACCGGCGAGCTCGCGTCGAGGCTGATCAGCCGCGATCGCGAGATGGTGATGCTCCGCAACTCGTCACCGTTTTATCTCGTCGAAGGCGTTCATTTCGGCGACTACGATGCGCGAATTCGATTGAGGAGAGCCGCAAGACGTATCGTCGAACGCGGCTTGAGCGCCCGCCCTCCCTCTTCGCGTGGCCCTTGATGCCCGGGACCGGCGTGCTGCGCACCTTGGAGGATTTGCTCAGGGTCGTTAGGGCCCTAGCGTACGAATTCGAAACCGATACGGTATTTGTGGTTGGCAGTCAGGCAATTCTGGCTTCCATGCCGGATGCTCCGGAGGCCGCAAGAGAATCTCCGGAGATTGACGCGTTTCCGGCGAACGCGAGAATCTGGGAACTCACCGAGGCCAAGCGCACGCGCGATGGTGTGCAGCCGATGGCATCCGAACATATCGATGGGCTGTTCGGATCGGAGAGCCAATTCCATCGTACGCATGGGTTCTACATCGATGGCGTCGATGAGACCACGGCCAAACTCCCGAGAGGCTGGCAGGGGCGAGCAGTCAGAGTGCAAACCGAAGTCGCGGGAAGAACGGTCACGGGTGTGGCTCCGGCGCCGGAGGACCTTGTCGTGTCCAAGCTTGCGCGGTTGGACGAGAGGGACAAGCGGTTCGTGGGCGCAATTCATGAGAGGCGTCCGCTGGACCTGAGGCTGGTCGAGCGCAGGATTCGCGAAACCGACCTTGATCCGGCCGTAGCGGAGCGGGCGATCGCCTACATCCGAGGCCTGTAGTCCGAAGGCTAGTCCTTCCTGCAGTCGCACTTCGTTTCGCTTTACCTTGATTCCTATCGTGAGTTTCCAGCATGTTGCATTGCCGCTATCAGTGCGAGCTGATGGCCATCCGAGCGTGCTCCATGCATTCCGTTGCCCTGCTGACTGCCAGCTACGCCAAGGATATCGAACGCTTTTCGCTGCTGAGCGAGAGCATCGACACCTGGCTGACGGGCTACACGCGGCATTATGTACTCGTTAACGATGAGGATGTGCCGCTGTTCGCGCGCTTCGCGTCCGACAAGCGCGTGATCGTTCCGGCCTCGCGGTATTTGCCGAAATGGCTGTTCGCGCTGCCGCCGGCGCTCCAGTTCGGCAGCCGGCGGGTCTGGTTGTCGCTGCTGTCGTCGCCGGTGCACGGCTGGCACATCCAGCAGATCCTGAAGATCGCCGGCGTCCTCAATGCGCCGGAGCAGCGCCTCTGCATCCTGGATTCGGACAATCTGTTCTTCCGCGAGTTCGACGTCGGCCAATATGCCGGCGGCGAGCAGACGCCTCTCTTCGTCACGCGCGAAGCGATCGGTGCCGACCACCCGCTGCATGGTCTGTGGTTGCGCACGGTCGATCAGTTGCTCGGCATCAAGCAGCGCACCTTCCCGGCGGACGATTATGTCGGCAACGCGCTGGTCTGGGACAAGGACACCGCGCGTGCGATGACGGACGCGATCAAGTCGGCGACGGGCCTGAGCTGGGCGTTGGCGCTGTGCCGGAAGAAGAAATTCTCCGAGTATTTGCTTTACGGAAACTTCGTCGCGACCTCGCCGGAGCACCTGGCGCGGCATCGGGTCACCGAAGACAGCATCGCGGTCTCGCACTGGGACGACACGCCGCTCGACCGCCCGGCCATCGAAGCGATGATGCGTACGGCCTCGCCCGAACAGGTCGCGCTTTGCATTCAGTCCTATTCGTCGACCTCGATCGACGACATCCGCGATGTGTTCCGTCTCTCATCAAGCGACCGACGCGCGCCGAGCCTGGCTCCCGATCACATCGGCGACGTGGCCGCGTTCGAAACGCCCAAGACACGCTGATCTCTAAGCGTCTTTCGTGAACTTGCTGATGACGTCCATGAACGGCTTCGGCTTGAACTCGCCGTCGAGCGGAAGCGGGCGGTTCGGCTGCTTGTCGGCGCGGGCGAAGGTGCCGTTGATCCAGCTGTAACGATCCGAGAGGCCCCAGGTCAGGATCGAGCGCACCGGGCCGCTCGCGGAAACGGCGGTCAGCAGGTCGTCGACGCGCTTGGCGACGACGGCATCGCGCTCCGCAGGACTCCCCGCCAGCTTCTGGTCGTCGACGTCGAGCTCGGTGATGAGCACCTCGAGCCCCCAGGAGCGCAGCTCGGTGACGAAGTCGGCGAGCCCGTGCGTGTCGATCTCGAGCTCGGCATGCAGATGCGATTGCAGCCCGACGGCGTGGAGCGGAACGCCCTGATCGAGCAGGTCCATGATGAGGTTGCGATAGGCCGCCCGCTTGGCGATGAAGGAATCCTTCGCCGATTCGATGTCATATTCGTTGATCGCGAGCTTGACGAAGGGATCGGCCGCGGCGGCCGTGCGGAACGCCAGCGCAATCCAGCTCTTGCCGAGATGCTGCGTCCAGAACGTATCGCGCCGGTCGGTGATCCCCTTCGGATTGTCCGGGATCGGCTCGTTCACGACGTCCCACGACGTCAGCTTGTCCTTGTAGTAGGAAACGACGGTGCCGATGTGATCGAGATAGGCGCGCTCGACGCCCTTTCTGTCCTTGATCTGCTTGGTCCAGTCCGGAATGTCGTGATACCAGGCGAGCGCGTGGCCGCGCATGGTCAGATCGTTGTCGCGCGCGAAATCCAGGATCGCGTCGGCGCGCTCGAAGGCGAACGTATGGGCGTCCGGCCGCAGCATCGGCCATTTCAGCTCGAGCACCGGCACCACCTGCGTGCAATAGGTGCTGATGGCCTCGCCGAGCCGCGGATCGGCTTGCAGGTCCCACAGCGTCGCCGCAGCGCCAAAGCCGGGACGGCGCTGGGCGCGTTTCGAGGCCGGCACCGCAGACGCGGATGCGCCCGCGGCGAGGGCCGCGGCGCTGCCGAGCAGAAATTCGCGTCTAGCGAGCCTAGTCACGTTGGGACGTTCCTTCTGCAACCAACGCGCCTTCCTACCAAGCGATGCCGTGCGCTGCCCGGGTTTCATGTCGTTCGGTTAACTCTGTGGCGGGCCGGCAAAAGGGGATCCGGACGCGGAAAACGCCCGGAAACATGGTTTCCTTTCCCTGATCCATCCGCCCGTTCAGCACAGCGCAAATTTAACGCTAACGCGCGAAAGCCGCTCCAACGCCTCATTCGCCGCCCGTTCTGCAGACTTATGTGACACTCTTGAGAGATGCTGCGGCGCAGTTCGTTCGCCCGCCAAGATCCAATTGGGTCGACCGTCGCCACACTCGCAAGACCGCTGCCGGTCCCGTGCTCGCATGCTGAACCGCCATTTCTCGATTTATCTCGTCGCCTACATCCTGCCTGCGGCGGTGGGCTTCTTTGCCGTCACGGCCTATACGCGGCTGCTGAGCCCGGCGGAATACGGTGTCTATGTGGTCGGCATCAGCCTTGCGGGCATTCTGGGTGCGATCTTCTTCGCCTGGATCAAGCTGTCGGTGTCGCGCTATCAGGCGATGTCGGCGGAGATCGATTTTCGCGGCACGGCGATCGTCGCCTTTGCCCTGGCCGTCGCGGTGCTCTGCGCCACCACGCCGCTGGTCGTCCTGTTCCGCGGCGATGTCAGCGTCGAGCTGCTGCTCGCCAGCATGTTCGTCGCGATCATGGCCAATGCGGTCGATGTCGGCCAGGAGTTCGAGCGCGCCAAATTGCGGCCCTACCGCTTCGCGGCGATCTCGATCGTGCGCAGCGTCTCCAGCGTCGGCTTCGGTCTTCTCGGCATCTGGCTCGGCTGGGGTGGATTGGGACTGCTCGCCGCATTCGGTCTGGGGTCGCTCGCCGGCATCATCCTCAATCTCGTCGGCGACCGCACCAGGATTGCGCGCTTCCAGCGCAGCCAGTTCATGCAGCTGGCGCGCTATGGCCTGCCGCTGACGCTGGCCGGCCTCTCCGTCGCAGTTTATTCGGCCTGCGACCGGCTGATCGTCGCCTATCTGCTCGGCAAGGACGCTGCCGGCATCTTCGGCGTTGCCGCCGATCTGCCACGCCAGTTCATGGTCATGATCGCATCCAGCGTCGCCGCGGCGACCGTGCCGCTGGTGTTCCGGTCCTTGTCCGAGAACAACGGCGAGACGACGCGGGAGCGGCTGACCGAAAGCCTCGAGCTCCTGCTCGTCGTCGTGGCGCCCGTCGCGGTGTGGCTCGCGCTCGCGGCGGACCAGGTGGCCGGCACGCTCGTCGGCATCGATTTCCGCGCCGGCGTCTCGGCGCTGCTGCCGACGCTGGTGCTCGCGCGGCTTTTCGGCATCGCCAATCAGTTCTACGTGCAGATCAGCTTCCAGCTCGCCGAGCGGCCGTTCATGCTGGCGGCGCAATCCTTTCTCACGCTGGTGATCAGCGTGTTCCTGATGTTCGCGCTGATCGGCGGCTATGGCCTTTACGGCGCGGCGCTGGCGACGCTGGCAACCGAGGCGATCGGCTTCCTCGTCGCACTCGTCCTGATGCATCGGGCCCATCCGGTCCCGTTCGAGCTCAATCGCCTCGCCGGCGTTGCCGCCTCCGCAGCCGCGATGGCGACGGCAATTCTGCTGGCGCGCTCGCAAGCGGGCGGTACCGGACTCTCATCGCTCATCGTCGTCAGCCTCGCCGGCGGCCTCGGCTATGCGGCTGCGGCCTGGCTGCTCAATGTTGCGAACGTGCGGACCTTGTCGCTGCGTGTGCTGCGAACGCTGAACCGCAAGGCGTTGGGCGTCTAGCCCCGCCTCAATGGGCGCGTCCCCCGCGGCTGATCGGACATTCTGCCGCAGCGGTCGAGACCAGCTTCGGGCCAGCCTCGGCTGAAGGCCGCCTTCCGCCTGGGCGAGGCGTCGTATATGAGAGATTTGCCGCCGGAAGTGCCGAATCTCGCCACAGAGGGAACGTAAGGCGGCTGCGATTTCTTAATGCAATGATTCCAATCTGACACGTGAGCGACACCAGCCGATGGGCAGTTCGACCGAGGATGGCATGAAAAACCGATCGACGACGGCGCAATCCATCAGGGCGGTGGGGCGCCGGGGGCCTGCCGGAATCATGGCGCTCGTGGCGGCGGCGACCCTTGCAGCAGCGGCCCCGGCGATTGCGGCCAAGCAGCAGCGCCAGGTGGCCGAGGCGGTGGCGCAGCGTGTGGCCGGCGAGCCGATCATGGCGATCGTGTCGATCAAGAGCCAGCAGGTCACGTTCTACGATGCCGATGGCTGGATCCTGCGCGCGCCGGTCTCGACCGGCACCACGGGCCGCGAGACGCCGGCCGGGGTGTTCGCCATCGTCGAGAAGGAAAGGGAGCACCGCTCGACGATGTATGACGATGCCTGGATGCCCCATATGCAGCGCATCACCTGGAACGGCATCGCCCTGCATGGCGGGCCGCTGCCCGGCTACGCCGCCTCGCACGGCTGCGTGCGCATGCCGTTCGGCTTCGCCGAGAACCTGTTCGACAAGACCTATCTCGGGATGCGCGTGATCATCTCGCCGTATGACTCGGTCCCGACCGACTTCTCTCACCCCTCGCTGTTCGTGCCGAAGCCGGAGGCCATCGCGGCCGTGCCTGCTCGGGCCGACAAGCTCTCCGCCGAGGCCGAGGAGGCCACAAGGGCGGCCGACGAGGCCAAGAAGGCTGCGTCCGCCGCCGCGAAGGAAGCCGCCTCGCTCCCGGCCGCGCTGCGCAAGCTGGAACAGCAGAAGGCCCGCGCCGATGCCGAGCTTGCCTTCGCCGACAAGACGCTCGCGAATGCCAGGAACGATCAGGCCCGCGCCAAGGCCGAGGAGCTGAAGCAGAAGGCTGCAGCCAAGGCTGCCGACGCGGCGACGCAGCTCGACGCCGCCAGGGCCGCCGCGCAGCCGAAGCGCGATGCCGTGGCCGCGACCAAGGAAGCCGCGAAGACCTCTGCGGCCAGAAAAACCGAGGCCGTCAAGGCGGCGACCGACGCAAAGCTCGCTGGCGAGCCGGTCTCGGTCTACATCAGCCGTTCGACGCAGAAGCTCTACGTGCGGCGGAACACGCACAAGCCGGCGCCCGACGGCGGCGGCGAGGTGTTCGACACCAGCATCGAGGTCCCCGTCACGATCCGCAATCCCGAGCAGCCGATCGGCACGCATATCTTCACGGCGATGGCGAAGACCGGTACGGGCCTGCGCTGGAGCGTGGTCACGATCGAGAACGGCGACGAGGCACGCAACGCGCTCGATCGCATCACCATCCCGCAGGACGTGTGGGACCGCATCGGGCCGACCGCGTTGCCGCGCTCCTCGATCATCATCTCGGACGAGCCGCTGAGCAGCGAGACCAATTACCGGACCGAGTTCGTCGCGGTGCTGAGCAACGAGCCGCAAGGCGGCTTCATCACGCGCAAGCCGACCGCGCCTGCGATGATCGCGAGCGATGACGGCTGGGACAATAACGGCTTCGGCTTCTTCTTCCAGCAGCGCGATCCCTACGTCCAGCCGGCCAACCCGCGCCGGCGCAGCCAGTACCAGTATTATCAGCCGGCGCAGCCGATGCAGCGGGGCTTCTGGTAAGGACCTGCCGCGTCGATCGATGCCCGCGGCTACGGGCGGGCCTCGATCACGATCGCCTGGATCTTGCCCTCGACCGGACCGGAGCCATGGCGCGTCCGGATTGCCTCGGCAACGATATCGGTCGCAGCCTGAAGCTTGCCGGCATCCCGCGCCTCGATTTCGCTGCGCAGGGGCGTGCCCTGGCAGAGCGCAATGGCAACGTACTCGGCTGAAGGCGCGCGGCTGATTTCGGATCGGGTTTCGATCGAGATGTCGCGGAAGCCCGCGCGTTCGAGATCGCCCCTGATGACGGCCTTGTCGTGATAGCCGTGCGGCGTCCGGATCATGAAACGTGGCGGATCCTCGGGAAACAGCTTTCCGAGCGCGGCCGTGGCTTCGTGCGTCAGCACATTGTCCTCGATGCGATCCCAGACGTTGAACACGAACGTGCCGTCGCCCTTCAGGACGCGCTTGACCTCTCCATAGGCCTTGATGCGGTCCGGAAAGAACATCGCGCCGAACTGGCAGCAGACCACGTCGAACTCGGCAGCGCCGAAGGGCAGGGCCATCCCGTCCGCCTGGCGCCAGGTGATGCGATCGTCATCCGCCTGGCGCTGCGCGGCGACCGCGAGCATCGGCTCGTTGAGGTCGGTTGCAACGTAGCGAACGCCGCGCGGCAGCGCCGCCGCCACGGCACGCGTCACGGCGCCGGTGCCCGCGGCGATCTCGAGCAAGACGGAGGGAGAGCGTGCGGCGACGCGCCGAGCCATGTCCTCCGCATAGACGGAGAAGATCATCGGGACGAGATACTCGTCGTAGATTTTCGGAATCGAGCCGGCGAAGACCTTGTCAGTGTCGGGCATGCTAGCCTCGCTGAAGGTTCGGACACGAGGCGCAAATTACCATGGTTTCCCGCCAGGGCCAGCACCTCGCGGTCGATAGCGGCCTGAGCGGGATGTAGCTACGCCAATCACACCCACCGGCGTCATCCTGAGGTGCTCACCTTGCGATGCATCGCATCGCAAGGTGAGCCTCGAAGGATGGGCCACGAGCGCTTGCAGCCCATCCTTCGAGGCGCGCAAGGGCGCGCACCTCAGGATGACGGAGTGCTTGTGGATAGATAAGATCGCAGGCTCATCGCCCGTGCGACCGCGCACGACAAACGAGATGGTCGAGCGAGATGAGCCCGGGCCCGTAAGCCATGATGCCGAGCGCCATCGCTGCCCAGGTGAGATGGATCGGCCAGCCGTCGGGCACCGTGAGCTCGACGATCAGCGTCATGAACAGCAGCCCGAGCGCTGCGAACCGCGTGCCGAGCCCCAGCACCAGCAGGATCGGGAACATGATCTCGCCGGAGCCCGACAGGAAGGCCATCACCGTCGGTGCCGGAAAGTGATAGGGCCCGCCCGGCAGATGCAGCATGAATTCGTCGCTGAACAGCGTCACCGCGGTGTCGTTGAGCTTGAGGAAGCCGCCCCATTTGAGCAGGCCCGAGCGCCAGAACGGCACGGCCAGCGCGAGGCGCAGCACCAGCTGGACGAGGGATGGCGTCGCGAGCGTCTGCACCAGATGATTGGCTCTGTCGATGAGTGCTCCGGGCGAGGGCAGGCCGCTGGCGGTCGTCATGTGCTGGTCCGTGATCATGATGGGTCTCCGCAACAGAGCGAGGTGAAGGCGCCGGCTTCCATCAGCCCGGCGATGTTCGCGGCAATGTCGAATTCGCTTGCAGCCTCCAGCGCCGCCGTCGCGGCCTCGCCGAGCGGCCGCCCTGACATGAGAAGGTGCGCGAAGACCGCGCCGCCGGGTGGCAGGCGGCGCACGGCGACGTCGAACTCGCCTCGCGTGATCAGGGCATCCTCCGGCGTCGAGGCATCGATCCGCATGACCGGTGCGTCGTCGCGGTTGGCCGCAAAGATCGTCAGGGCGGCGTAGTCCGAACGCAGGCATCGCGCGGCCGGGTGCGGAATGAACACCAGATCAGCCAAGCGATCGGGTGTCACCGCCGCGAGCCGGGCCGGCGACAGCGGAGCGGCGTCGGCGGCGTGATAGGCATCGAGCCAGGCCCGTTCGAGACGCGCAACGTCGGCGAGCCAGGGCATATCTTGCGCATGCTCGTAAGCTTCGATGAACTCCGGGAAATCGCGGCCGTATTCGAACAGCAGCGGCGATGTCGGCGGATGGCTGCGCACATGCAAGCGCGCCATCGCGCGGAAGAAATCGGTGCCGGTGATGCGCTGCACCGCCGGATAGATCGCGGCGAGCGCGTCGATCAGGCTGACCGTGACGTTGTTGCGGTAGACGTCGTAGCGCCGGCCAGCGGCTTTGCCGTTCGGGCCGGTGACCAGCTCAGGCGTGCTGCGTGCCGGATCCAGCAGCGCCGGCGCGAACGATGCGGCAAAGGACAAGCCGGGTTCAGGCAGCATGACGGTCTCCTGCCATTGCTGTGGATTGACGGCGGTCGAGGATCGCCTGTGCAGCAGCGGCCTCCGCTTGCAGCACCGGCCAGTCCGGAATCTTGCTGTCCCATTCGATCAGCGTCGGCACCGGCCCGCGGCGTTGGATGACGATTTCGTAGAGCTTCCAGACGGCGTCCGCGACCGGGCCGTCGTGGCTGTCGATCAACAGCAGGTCACCTTCGTCGTCGGCCTGCTCGGCATGCCCGGCGAGATGAATTTCCTCGACGCGCGACAGCGGGAAATCAGCGAGGTAGTCGAGCGCGGAGTATCCATGGTTGGCCGCGGAGACGAACACGTTGTTGACGTCGAGCAGCAGGCCGCAGCCGGTGCGCTCCGCAACGGCTCGCATGAATTCGGTCTCGCGCATCGAGGATTCGCGAAAGGCGAGATAGGTCGACGGGTTTTCCAGGAGCAGCGGCCGACGGATCGCCTCCTGCACCTGGTCGATATGATCGCAGACGCAAGCCAGTGTTGCCGCGGTATAGGGCAGGGGCAACAGATCGTTGAAGAAGCTGGTCTCATGCGTCGACCAGGCGAGATGCTCGGACACCAGCGCGGGCTGATAGCGCGCGACCAGGCCGCGGAAGCGCGCCAGATGCGCCTTGTCGAGCGGCCGGGGCCCGCCGATCGACATGCAGACGCCGTGCAGCGAGAGCGGATGATCGCAGCGGATCGCCTCCAGCGCGCGATGCGGCGGCCCTCCGGCGCCCATGTAGTTCTCGGCGTGGACCTCGAAGAAGCCGCGCCGAGGCTTCGCCTCGAGGATTGCGGGGAGGTGCTCGGGCTTGAAGCTCGTCCCGGCAACGCCGCCGATCGGCGTCGCGAAGCGGAGCGGCAGCGCTGCTGGCAGGGCCGGCTTGATTGTGCTCATCGTGCTGCTCCGTTCGCGCTTGCTGTTGCGCCGGCCGTTACACCGGCTTGAGCGAACCCTTCTTGCCGCCCGGCAGCTCGATGCTGGTGCAGGTGCCGCCCTGGACGAATTTCCAGGCATTACCCTGGTAGTCGGCGGTCGAGGTGCCCTGGCAGGTCGTGCCCGGTCCCGCCGCGCAATCGTTCTGGCCCTTCAGCGCAACGCCGAAGCACTTCTCTTTCTTGGCGGCGACGGCGGCATCGGCTTCGGCCTTGGTCAGAGGGCCGGCGGAGGCAAGGGTCGCAAGCGCGGTCGACACCGCACCGGCGAGGGCGAGGGAGGTCACGGCATGTTTGACAGACATCAGAGGTTCTCCTGTTCGAGGTGGCATCGCCTGGGCGGGGATGCGCGCATGGTCTCCTTCGCTCCGCGCGCCGTCCGCGTTACCGGCGGGCTGCTCACGAAGCCGTGAGACCGATTGGATCGGGCGCACGGGCAGTGCGCTTGGGTGGGGATTAGCGGGCAAACGACGGCGTAAAGCCAATGCTCAGCTTCTATCGAGACGTTAGCCCACGGGCATTGGCGGCCGGCACCCGCTCCTGCCAGACGTAACGAACCAGCGCCGGCGGCCGTAAGGCAGTGTCAGTGGCTCGCGACAAGGCGCAGGCGAAGACAGCGATGACGGTCGATAGGCAGCTTCATGCGATCGCAAGGATGACGGTGAGCATCCGCCTTGCTGTGTCCGCGCTGGTCCTCGCCGCGATCCTGCTGACGGCGGCGCTGTCCAGCCTGCTGTGGTGGCGCACGGCGGAGACGGCCAGCCGGCAACTCGCCTCGACCATCAACGAGCAGATCGTGGCGGCGGTGCGCAAGGAGGTCTCGGCCATCGTCGACGAGGCGCGGGCCGCGCACACCGCGATCCGCACGCTGTTCCTCCAGAACGTGCTCGACACCCGCGAGGCTGACAAGCGCGAGTTCGTCTTTCTCTCGCAATTGCAGTCGCAGGCGACGATTTCCTGGGTCGCATTCGGCTGGCCCGACGGCTCCTTCTTCACCGCGCACAAGCTCGGCGATCGGCGCCTGGAGATGATGGAGATCTCGCTCACGGATCATCCGGGCCAGCGCCGCGTCGACGAATACGACGTGGTGCCCGGTGACATCGAGTTCGCCAATCGCCGCTTCGAGCCGACGGATTTCCGCGTCGCCGATCAGGCCTGGTTCAAGGCCGGCCTCGGCGCGGACGACCCGCAATGGTTCAGGGTGATGGACCACGCGACCGGCGAACGGCCGTCGATCGCTTTCGCCGGACCGATCGACGTCTATCAGGAGCGGCAAGGCGTGCTTGCCGTCATCATCGAATATACCAGGCTCGCACGTTTCCTGTCGCAGCTGGAGGTCGGGCGCACCGGCACCGCCTTCATCGTCGACGGCAGCGGCGAGCTCGTCGCAGCGCCGGACAAGGACGCCGACGAGCTCCATCCGGCGCGCGGCGACACCGCGCTGCTGCCGCTGGCGCGCGCAGCGCTCGACAAGGCGGGCGAGGCCGGCCGCAAGGAGGCCTGGCGGAGCCGGCTCACCTCGGGCGGCGCGGCCTATGAGGTTGCGCTGACGCCGCTGCCGTTTCCCGGCTGGTCGCTCGCGACCGTGATCCCCGAGGCCGAATTTCTCGGGCCGGTCGAGACGACATTGCATCGCCTGATCCTCGGCCTCGCCATCGGCGCCGTGCTCGCGGCGCTGGCCTCGGCGATGCTGGCGCGGTCCGTCATCGCCGCGCCGCTGTCGCGCGTGGTCGGCGAGCTGCGCCATGTCGAAGCCTTCGCGCTGGAGCAGGTTCGTCGCCATCCGTCGCGGCTCGAGGAGATCGCGAGCCTGTCGGGTGCAATCGCGGAGATGGCGGCCGGCCTGTCCGCATTCCGCAAGTTCATCCCGGCGGATCTCGTCCGCGGACTGCTGCGCCAGGGCGTCGAGGCGCGGCCGGGCGGCAGCATCCAGGAGCTCAGCGTGATGTTCATCGACATCGCCGGCTTCACCGGGCTGTCGGAGCGGCTCGGCGATCGCGTCGTGCCGCTGCTGTCGCGCTATCTCGACCTCACCTCCGAGATCATCGTCGCCAACGGCGGTACCATCGACAAGTTCATCGGCGATGCCGTGATGGCGTTCTGGGGCGCGCCGCAGCCGCAAGACGATCACGCCGCGCGCTGCTGCCGCGCCGCGCTCGCCTGCCGCCTTGCGGTCGAACAATCCGGCCTCGTCGACGATCTCGGCCAGCCGCTCCAGATCCGCATCGGCGTCAATTCCGGCTGCATGCTGGTCGGCAATATCGGCTCGGAGCTGCGGCTGAACTACACCGTGATCGGCGATGCCGTGAACGTTGCGAGTCGGCTCGAAGGCGCCAACAAATCCTACGGCACGCAAATCCTGATCGGCGCGGCGACCGAGCGTCTGGCGCGCGGCGCCGTCGTCGCGCGCGAGGTCGACAGTATCGCGGTCTACGGACGCGAGGAGGGGCTGTCCGTTCACGAGCTGGTCGGGATGGTGAACGATAATGCGGCGGGCAGCGACACGATCGGCTGGATCGCGGATTACGAACGCGGTCTCGCCGCCTATCGCGCGCGCCGCTTTGTCGACGCACTCGCCGATTTCGAGGCCGTGCTGAAGCAGCGCGGACACGATCGTCCGGCCGAGCTGATGCGTGACCGCTGCCGTCGGCTCGCTGCAGCTGCGCCCGACGTCACTTGGCGGCCTATGGCGGCATTGACGTCGAAATAGCCGCGCGGATTTTGCGACGTCATGCGCGTGCCGCGCATTCCGCAGGCCGAGCCCTTGAGCTCGCCGGGGCCCTATTGTAAGGGATCGCCTGGGTCTGCAGTTCACCCAGGCGTCAGCGTCCCGCGAAGCTTCTGCGTCATCTCAAGGCCGGCGCACCCGAGGCGTGGAAGGCGCGACATGACCACAAATCCGGATGCATTGCCGCTCGCCGGGCCTGCTCCGGTCTCGGTGCAGACCTCCCGTGGGATCGTCCAATGCGCGATCGCAGGCGAGGGGCCTGCCATCCTCGCCATTCATGGTGGCATGGGAGGCCACGACCAATCGTGGCTGCTCGCGCGTGCGCTCGCCTCGACGCTCAGCGACAAGCGGGTTATCGCCGTGTCTCGCCCGGGCTATCTCGGCTCGCGCCTTGAACTGGGTGCCTCGCCCGACGAGCAGGCTGATCTCTATCGCGAGCTGCTCGATGCGCTCGGGATCTCCAACGTGGCGGTCGTCGCGGTCTCGGCCGGCGGCCCCTCGGCGCTGCAATTTGCCGCGCGGCATCCCTCGCGCTGCCGCTCGCTCGTGCTGGTGTCGGCCTGCACGGGGCGACTGCAAACGCCGCCGGAAATCGCCGCGCGCCTGCGCATGATGCGCCATCTTGCGCGTCTTCCCGGATTGCCTCGGCTCCTGAAGTGGCGGGCTGAACGCAATCCGCAATCCGGTGCGCGCCGCGCGATTCCCGATGACGCGATGCGCGAGCGAACCTTGCGCCATCCCGAGGCTGGCCTCTTATTGCGCACCTTGCAGTCGAGCGTGCTCGAGCATCTGCACGCCAGGATCCCCGGGACCGTCAACGACATCGCACAATTTGCCGCGCCGGAGCAATTGCCCGCAGGAGCGGTCTCGGCGCCTGCTCTCGTCGTGCACGGCCGCGCCGACGATGTGGTGGCGTTCTCGCATGCCGAGAACGTCTGCCGCGCAATCCCGCAGGCGAAGCTGCTGGCGCTCCCCGATGGCGGTCACGTCTCGCTGTTCACGCATCTGGACGCGGTGCGCGAGGCGGCCGAGCCGTTCCTGGACGGGCGCGCCGCTGCTTCGCACCCTCATCGCATCAGGGATCTCCATGAAGGCAACGCTGCTCAATCCTGAAAGCTACACCCGCTCGCCGTGGAAGAATGGCGGCGGCATCTTCACCGACATCGCCGACGCTCATCGGGCCGATGCGCCGCGCAAGGACTGGAACAGCCTGCTCTGGCGCTTTGCGTCGACGCCGATTCTGGCGCCCGGTCCCTTCTCCCATATGCCCGGCATCGACCGCTTGCAGATGGTGGTGGAGGGCCGCGGACTGGTGCTGAAGTCGCCGACGCAGGAATTCGACGAACGTGAACCTTTTACGACGGTGCGTTTCACCGGTGAACTCGAGATCGTGACCGAGCTCGAGGCCGGCCCCGTCGAGGTCGTGAACCTCATGGCGCGGCGCGGCGCGGCCGAGATCGACCTCCTCGCACTGAAGGAGCCCGGCGACCTCCGGCTCGCCGCCGGCACGCATCTGGTCTACGCCCCGCGCGGCGAATGCCGCATCCGCCTCGACGATGGGGATTTTGCGATTCCCCGCACCGGCACGCTGAAGCTCGAGCTGGCCGGGCCATCGCAGCTTGCGCTGGTCTCGGGGCTCGCGGTGCTGGGGTCGATCCGGCTTCTGGGGTAGAACCTCAGACCGATGCGCACAATCCGTGCAACTGGCTAGGTTGACGCGGCCCGACCGGCGCACGATATCTGCTTCGTTAAAGACCGCAGCTCGAGGGGCAGGATATGAATGCGCCAGATACATACGCCCCCACGCAGGCCGACGGCGTCATCGACTGGCTGACCAACGGCACGCGCGGCGAGCGCTTCATCGACGACATCTTCGCGCAGATGTGCATCCGCCTGCAGCAGGCGGGCATCCCGCTCAAGCGGTCGACGCTTCACGTGATGATCCATCACCCGCAATGGCTGGGCGCCCGCATGATGTGGTCCGACGGCAAGCGCGAGGCGGAGATCACGCTCGCCGACTACGACGTTCGCGAGCGGCCCGAATATATCGGCAGCTCCGCCAACGAGATCCATGACGGCGCCGACGAGGTCCGCGAAAAGCTCGAGCGGGATTTCTCGCTCGGCCGCAAGCACGCTCTCTATGACGAGATGCGGTCGCTGGGCATGACCGATTATGTGGCCTGGCCGCTGCTTCACACGCTCGGCAAGCGCCACGTCGTCACCTTCGCCACCGATCGTCCCGGCGGCTTCGAGGACGTCCACATCGCCGGCCTGAAGAAGCTGCTGCCGGTGCTGGCGCTGGTCAGCGAGATCCGCATCAAGAATCGCCTGGCACGCACGCTGCTGGAGACCTATGTCGGCACGCACGCCGGCGAGCTGATCCTGGCAGGCGCCACAAGGCGCGGCAGCGGCACGACGGTGCGCGCGGCGATCATGATCTGCGACCTCAGGGATTTCACCAAGATCTCCGACAACTGGCCGCGCGACGACGTCATCGACCTGCTCAACGATTATTTCGACGCGATGTCGGAGCCGATCGCGCGGCACGGCGGCGAGATCCTGAAATTCATCGGCGACGGCCTGCTCGCCATCTTCCCGCTGCGTCAGCCGAACGCCTGCGCCAATCTTCTGCACGCCGTGGCCGAGGCGAGGGGAGCCATGGCCGCGCTCAACGAGCGGAACAGCGGAAGCGGCCGCGCGCCGCTGAATTACGGCATCGGCGTCCACGTCGGCGACGTCATGTACGGCAATATCGGATCGGCCAGGCGGCTCGACTTCACGGTGATCGGCCCGGCCGTCAACATGGCCTCCCGCCTGGAGACACTGACCAAGACGCTCGGCAGGAACGTGCTGCTGTCACGTGATTTCGCCGAGCTGGTCGAGAAGGAGTTCGCATTGGAGCATGTCGGCCAGCATGAGGTGCGCGGCTTCAACGCGCCGATCGAGCTGTATGCCTATCCGGCTCGCGCTACTTCCGGTTAGTTCCGGTGGCGTTCGGCAGGGCCTGCTGGCCGCCCTGGGTTTGCCTGGCCGGATCGTTGTCGCCCGGCCTCATCGTTGACGACTTCGCCGGGGCATTCGCGCCGCCGCTGTTGGCGTCCGACGAGGTATTGAGGCTGGAGGCGCCCGCGCCGGTGGTGCCGCCGGTGCCGGTCGAATTGATGCTCGAGCCCGTCCTCGACGCACCCGCGCCGCTTTGCGCGAAGGCGGAAGGGGGCGAGGCGAGAGCCGCGATGAGCCCTGCGATGACGAGTGCTTTCATGTCCGCTCCTGTGCTCGGCCCCAGGCGGCCCCGGCCCGGCGGTCCGGGGGCGGGGCTTTGAGCCGGGGCCGCCATTTGCCGGAATGGTGAGACGCCGGCAAAAGGCCAATGCGCGGCAACGCGTGGTCGTTCCAAATCCTGTTCGGCGGCCGCAAACCCGCTGAACTACGCCGACCAGCGATCCTGCTCTTCCTGGTGCGCGTGCTCGTTCAGCCGGTCGGCGATCTCGTCGGCGATCTGCTCGGTCTCGGCCGAAGCCACCGGCTCGCCCTTGTGGGTCTTCAGCTTGTCCTTGTCGGCCTCGATCGGAAAATCGTCGGGTGTCAGTCCGGTCGTCTTGTTCATGGCACGCCTCACTGCATCCAGTTGCGGAAAACACGCGTGAAGGCCGATCGTTGCTACCAAAATGAAGCCGCTGGCGGCGTCAGGCGCCGCCGACCGCCCGCGTGATGGTGCCGCTCCCGCCGCAGGTCGCGCAAGGCGCGCCGTCGATGCGCCCCTTGCCGTGACAATCGGGACAGATGTCTTCGCCGGTGCCCTTGGTTCCGGGCGCGGCTTCGTCACCGGGATTGAGCGCTGCTTGCGTCTTTGCGTCTTGCGCGTGGGCAGCCTTCGTCTTGGTCATCTGCGCCTCCTCGAAAACACCGCAACGCGCCTTGCCGCAGAAAGTGCCAATCGGTTGGCCAGAGAACCGAGCGCCTATTGCCGATGCGGAACTCTCCGAATAGGCTTGGCGCACATCGTCCAACGGTCCTTCCATCGGCCGCGCCTTCATGCCCAAATTCCTCCGCATCGGTGTCCATCAGTCCAACGTCTCCGGATACACGTCGAAGGCGTGGTGTGTCAGACGCGTCGGCTCGGCGGTCTTCCTGAAATGGGGCGCGGTGGAGGTGCATGGCACGGGCGCCGCGCGCAAGGTCTATTGGTCGCGCCTGCCGCAGGAGAAGACCGTTCGTTGCGGCACCGCGCAGCGCGCGCAGGACTACACCAAAGCCGCGATCGCGCGGCGCCGCAGCCATCGCTATGAGCCGCTGACCGGCGCGATCGCGAACCGGCGGCCGCCGGCCGCGCGCGGCGTCGAGCTCAAGCAGGCGCTCGCCACCATCCTGATCGTCGACATCGTCGGCTCCACCGCGAAGGCGGCCAAGCTCGGCGATGCGCGCTGGACCAAGGTGATGGGCCATTATTACGCGGCGGTCCGCAAGGAGCTGAAGACGTGCGGCGGCAAGGAGGTCGTCACCACCGGCGACGGCGTGCTGGCGACCTTCAGAAAGCCCGCCGCCGCCATCGCCTGCGCCAGCGCGATTCAGAAAGCCGTGCGCACGCTCGGCCTCGAGATCAGGGTTGGCCTGCACACCGGCGAATACACCATCAGCGGCGGCGAAATGGTCGGCCTCGCCTTCCACATCGGCACCCGCATTGCCGCGAAGGCGCGCGCCGGCGAGGTGCTGGTGTCGAGCGCGGTGAAGGAGCTGATGACGACGCAAGCGGCGATCGGCCTGCGCGATCACGGCGTGCACCGGCTGAAGGGCGTGCCGGAGCGGTGGAGGTTGTGGCGGCTGGAGGGGTGAGGATCGTTCCTTGCCCAGCCTCGAGGTTTCATTTCGGGAACCGAGATGATCGACGTCCCAGTGTTTTCCAACATTCCGTTAAACCTAAAAATACCAAGCGCCTTTACGGGTCCTTCGCCACTCGTGCCCTAGCCTTCACGGGCTGGGGCAAATTCGATGGGCTTCTTCGCGCGGCTTCGCGCCTCCTTCTCCGTGGGCGACACGAGCGATCCGCTCGGCCGTGCGCTGCTGGTCGAACAGTTCCGGGTTTTGCGCAAGCAGGTGCCCGTTCTCTACGCCATGCTCCTGGTCAACAGCATCAGCGTCGGCCTGGTCCTTCCCAACACGATATCGGCGTGGCTGCGATTTGCCTTGCCGGCCGCCCTTCTGGCGGCCTGTCTGTTCCGGCTCGCCCAGTGGCTGCGGCTCAAGAAGGCCGATTTCACCGCCGAGGAGGCGTATCTCGAGCTTGCAAGAGTTCGCATCGCCACGGTGGTGCTCAGCTCCGGCTTCGTGATCTGGATCCTGGCGCTGTTCATGGTCGTCGATCCCGGTCTGCGCGCGTCGGTCTCGCTGCTTCTCTTCATGGGCTGCGTCGGCACCGCCTACTGCCTCGGCAGCTTTCCGCCCGCGACGCGGCTGACCATGATCATCGCCGGCGCACCGATCGCCACGCTCCTCTTGCTCTCGGGCGAGGGGATGCTGGTCTCGGTCGGGATCAATCTCCTGGTGTTGCTCGCTCTGCTCGCCCGGATGATCAACACCAATTTCCGTTCCTTCGTGAAGCTGGTCGAGACCCACGGACGGCTGTCCGAGGAGGGCGACCGCGCGCGGGCCGCAGAGCAGATCGCGACCGCCTTCGCCGAGCGCTTCGACCGGGCGCTCAACAACATGTCTCATGGCCTTTGTTTCTTCGACGACGATCAGCGCCTGATCGTCTGCAACAGGCAATATCTCGAGATCTACGATCTGGATCCGAAGCTGGTCCGGCCCGGCATGAAGCTGACCGAGATCGTCGATCTCCGCTATTCGGCCGGCAGCGCGCCGAAGATGTCGAAGCAGGACTATCTGGTCTGGCGCAACAGCGCTCCGGTGAGCGCCGAGAATTCGGATACCACCGTGGAACTGACCAACGGCCGGATCGTGCGGATCAAGCATCGCCCGATGGAGGGCAAGGGC
Organism: Bradyrhizobium sp. CCBAU 11357; assembly: GCF_028128865.1. Lineage (NCBI taxonomy): Bacteria > Pseudomonadati > Pseudomonadota > Alphaproteobacteria > Hyphomicrobiales > Nitrobacteraceae > Bradyrhizobium > Bradyrhizobium sp. CCBAU 11357. Next base: position 79,413 of record NZ_LBJW01000094.1, read on the forward strand.
TGGGTCGCCACCCACGAGGACATCACCGAGCGTCATCGAACCGAGATGGCGCTTGCGGAAGCCAAGACGGCGGCCGAGCAGGCCGAAGCCGCCGCCCGCGCCGCTCACACCCATCTGACCGAAGCGCTCGACGTCGTCCCCGAAGGACTTGCCGTTTTCGACAAGGACGATCGCCTGGTCCTCTGGAATCATCAATACGCCGAATTCTACGCGGCGAGCCGGGAAGCCCTTGCGGCCGGCACGCCGTTCGAAACCATGCTTCGAACCGGCCTTGCCGCGGGACAATACCCTGATGCCGCGGGGCGCGAGGAGGCGTGGCTCGCCGAGCGCCTCGCGCACCATGCGCTGCCCCACCATTCGCACGAGCAGCATCTGGCGGGCGACCGCTGGATCCGCGTCGAGGAACGGCGCACCAGCGACGGCGGCAGCATCGGCGTCCGCATCGACATCACCGACCTCAAGCGCCGCGAGGCCTCGTTCCGCCTGCTGTTCGAGGAGAACCCGCTTCCGATGTGGGTGGTCGACGCCAAGCTGCGGCGCCTCATCGCCGTCAATGGCGCGATGTGCCGGCACTACGGCTATTCCCGCCACGACCTGCTCGCGATGTCCGAACGTCAGCTCGAATATTGCGAGCGGCAGGACGCCGGGCAGGACTACGAATTGCACAGGACCGCCGACGGCGAGGCGATCCAGGTCGTGATCGAATCCCGGCCGCTGGTCTATGAGGGCCGTCTGGCCCATGTCTGCGTTGCCTTCGACGTCACCGAGCGCAATCGGGCGCAACAAAGGGTGAGCTATCTCGCGGGCCACGACGCGCTCACGGAGCTGCCCAACAGGGCCGCGCTGGGTGAGCATCTCGGCGATGCCATCGAGCGCGCTGAGATCACGGACGGCGCCTTCGCGGTGCTCTGTATCGATCTCGACCACTTCAAGGCGATCAACGACCGCTTCGGTCATGCCGTCGGCGATGCCGTGCTGCGCGAAGCCTCGCGCCGGCTGCAGGAGGCCGCGCAGGGAGCTTACGTCGCGCGCGTCGGCGGTGACGAGTTCATCGGCATCACCGATGAGCTGCCGCTGCCGGCGACCGCCGAGCTGCTCGCGACGCGCATGCGGGCGCAATTCGAGCGCCCGATCGAGGTCGACGGCCACGCGCTCAAGATCGACCTCTGTGTCGGCGTTGCGCTCTATCCGCGCGATGCGGACAACGCCGTGTCGCTGCTCGCAAACGCCGATGCCGCGCTCTATCGCGCCAAGCACGAGGGCAGGGGAGCCATCCGCCTGTTCACCAGCGCGATGGACCAGCAGCTGCGCGACCGCCGCGCGCTGGAGCACGATCTGCGCCTCGCGGTGGAGCGGGGCGAGTTCTATCTCGAGTATCAGCCGCAGCATCATCGGGACGGCACGCTGATGGCTTACGAGGCGCTGGTGCGCTGGCGGCATCCGCTGCGCGGTGTCATCCCTCCGGGAGAGTTCATCCCGATCGCGGAGCAGAGCGGCGCGATCGCGCAGATCGACGATTGGGTGCTGATGGAGGCGTGCCGGGAGGCGGCGTCATGGGATCAGCCGCTGCGGGTCGCCGTCAACGTCTCCGCCGCCCAGTTCCGCCGCGAAAACCTCGATGCGCAGGTCCGCCGCGCGCTGCGCGAGAGCGGGTTGCCGGCCGCGCGGCTCGAGCTCGAAATCACCGAAGGCGTGCTGATCGAGGACGTGCCGCGCGCCAAGCGGACCATGCAGTCGCTCAAGTCGCTCGGCATCCTGATCGCGCTCGACGATTTCGGAACGGGCTATTCGTCGCTGTCCTATCTCGAAGCGTTTCCTCTCGACCGGATCAAGGTCGACCGCTCCTTCGTCGCCGCCCTCGGCCAGAGCGAGCGCTCGCTCGCCATCGTCCGCGCCGTGATCGGCCTCGCCCACGGGCTCGGCGTCCCCGTCCTCGCCGAAGGCATCGAGACCGAGGCCCAGATGTCGCTCCTCGTCCAGGAAGGCTGCGACGAGATGCAGGGCTATCTCTTGGGGCGGCCGCGGCGGCTGGAGGCGGCTGCGGAGAAGGTCAGGCGGGCGGCGTCCTGAGGGATGCACGGCGCGCTGCGTGGGTACGCAAGCGCTCGCCTCCGCCCTGATCGTCGACATCGTCCGCTCCACTGCGAAGGCCGCCAGCGCGGCGCTGCACGCTTGACCGAGATGTCGAGGCGATTATTAGCTTGCAGCGGCGCGCCCGTGCAATCTGCATTGCGGCCCAAATGAATCGGTCGACGTCTGACGAGCAGCTATGAGCGAATATCAGTACTACGAGTTTCAGGCAGTCGATCGCCCTCTCGACCGCGCCGCACAGGATGAGCTGCGCGCGATTTCGTCTCGCGCGCGGATCACCGCGACGAGCTTTATCAATCACTACGAATGGGCGGACCTGATGGGCGATCCTGCCAAGTTCATGGAGCGCTGGTTCGACCTGCATCTATACGTCGCGAACTGGGGAACGCGCCGTCTCATGATCAGGGTCCCGGAGCGGTTCGTGAGCCGGGCGGACATCGATCCCTTTCTCGGCGAGATCGATTGGGCACAGATATGGACCGCCGACGACAATCTGATCATCGATCTTTGTCTTCACGAGGAAGGTGGCCACGACGACTGGGAGGACGGCTCCAGTCGGCTGGCGGCGCTCGCGCCGCTTCGGGCCGACTTGCTGTCGGGCGACCTCAGATTATTCTATCTCGTGTGGCTGACGGTGGTGCAGAACGAGCTGATCGCCGAGGACGAGATCGAGCCGTTGCCCGGTCTTGCGCCGCTGACTGGCGCGCTCGAAGCGTTCGCGGATTTCTTTTTCGTGGATCCGGATCTCGTCGCGGCGGCTGCGGAGCTGGGTCGAGACGATGATGCCCCGTCCGAAGACGCGTTGCGTCGGGCGATCTCGGCCATTCCCGAGCGTGACAAGGTCGATCTGCTGATGCGGCTCGCCGCCGGCGATCCTCACGTCGCTGCCGAGCTCAGGAAAAGCGTTCGCAAGACGAATCTCGCCTCGTCCGGGCGGCGTACCGCCGGCATGCTGCGTATGCGGGCGCAGCAAATCGCCGAGGCGCGCGAGCGCGCGGAAGCCGGGCGACGCGAGCGTGAACGCCGTCGCCAGGAGGCAGAGGCCGAAAAGGCGCGCCGCGCACGACTTGCGATTCTCAAGCGGCGCGGCGTCAGCACTGTATGGCGCGAAATCGAGCAGGAGATCGAGCGCCGCAATCCGGCCGGCTATGCCAACGCAATTGGCCTGCTCGCCGACCTCCAGGCCTTGGCGGACGAAGAGGGAAGCCAGGACGATTTTGGTGGCCGTATCACCGCACTTCGCGTCCGGCACGAGAAGAAGGGAAAATTCATCGAACGGCTGAACAGGCTTGGGTCTAAAGGTGACTGAGCCGACTGACCCACGGCCCCCGCAGGTGCGTCCGCTCCCCCTTGCCGGAAAAAGTACGGTGCCGAAAGCGTAGCTGAGCCGTGATGTCGCGATTGTTGTCTTGAGCATCTCGGGAAAATGGGTCGGCCGTTTCAGAGGTCGCGGGAAGCGCCCTATCCAATTCCGCGCATCAACCTTTCGCTTCCGGCGGCGGCGCAAGCTTGGCGAGATCCGCTTCCAGCTTCTTCGTGCAGCGGATCAAAGCCGCCAACAACGCTGCGTCGATCTCGGTACGGCCTTCGTATTCCGCCAGATTGCGCTCGTTATGGGCCCTGATGAAAACCTGGATATCCGACTTGTCGGTGCCGACGGTGTGGACCAGCGTTTGAAATACCGTGATACGGTCTTCCGAGCGATAGCCTTCCCGTCGCAAAGAAGCTGCCGCTAGCCTGTGCGCCGCGCCATAGTCCAGGTCGAACTGGCTGTCGGAATCGAGATCTTCGTTCTGTGCGTCGCGCAGCCGCGTCTTCGCGGCGCTCAGCATCCCATCATATTCCGAGCGCGAGGGCGGCTCTTCCTGAGCTTCCTGATCTTCACCAGATTGTCGAGTTCGACCTTGCTCACGAATGAAGGGCTCTTTCCGATCCCACGATGAAGATCTTCGGCTGCGTGCTAATTCTTTGAACGAACGAATCTTTGCGCGAAATCTTACGCCGCCAGTCCTCGCGCGTCAGGAACAGAGGATTGACCTTGCGATGCAGCTTGCCTTCGGCACCTTGCAACGCCGTGTAGAGGTCACTGTAGTCGAGATCGTCACCAATCACCAAGAGATCAATATCGCTCGCCGCTGTGTCCGAGCCTTTTGCGACCGATCCGAACACGAACGCCGCTTGCATCTTCCCAGCATGTGGCCGCAGAGCCTCCGCCAACGGTCCCGCCAATCCCACCGTCTTCAGGATAAGGCTCTGCAGCTCGTTGAATATCGGACAATCGGGATTAGCGCGGTAGTGCTTCTGATTGCCGATCCATTGAACCGAGACGAGGCCGCTGCCTTGCAGCCGCTGTAATTCGCGTTCGACGGCGCCGGTCCCCGAGTTGACCGTTCTAACAATCTCGGACGTGTAGAAGCTTCGCTCCGGCTGGCCAAAGATGAGGCCAAGCACGCGCTGCTGCACGTTTGAAAACAGCGCGCTCGACAGGCTGGTTGGCTGGGCTGATGTTCCCATATTGGGTAGGATATACCCCAATTTGGGTATAAATCACGTTTTGCGTTCCAGTTCAGCCGATCGTTTCTTCACGCGCCGGAGGTGTTTCGCCGCACCAATCCACCCACGCGGCGACTCGATTTTGAACGAGACTTTGAAGTGCTTTCAAAGCGCTCGCGCGCGTCAGGCGCGATCTCTAATTGCGATGACAGTCCAGCACTGTCACCGTAACTTCACCGATGCTTTCCGCTCTTCACCCGCATGCTCTCTATCAGAAACGTGCGAAGGCTCGTATCCCACGCAAAGGGAGCTGCAGTCATGACTGCGGCAATAAAGGGCAGCCACCGCAGCGTGCGCGATTGTTCTTCGGGGACTTGAGCAAACGAGGCCATGGGTCTCAAATTTACCAAAGAAGTTCACATGCCGTCTCACGCGCCTAGCCGGCCATTGGAATCTGCGCCACGAGCGAGCGGACGGTTTCGAGACATGTTTCCTTCTCGTGCTCCCATCCGGGTTGGATGTCCAATTCGGCAAGGTCGGCCGTCAGGTAGTCGACACGAATGCCAGCGAGCCGGCGAACGAGGTCGTCCTTCTTGGAGGCGATCTCGCTTAGGTTTCCGATAAGGGAGTCGCTGTCGATCTTATTAATGACTGCAATATCGAAAATGTCGCGAGGCTTCAGCATCGTCGCCCTATGATACATCTTCTTGAGAGCGATCTCCGCCGGCGGCTCGACCATGATCGCTGGCCTCCAGCCTGCTCGGATTGATGTCAGGTCAATTTCCTTCTCAGCGGGATCAAGATCAGACACCGGGCCGCTGACGATGAAGTCAATTTCGCCCTCGGGATATCTGAGCTTGAGACAATGAGCCGCCTTGTCCCAATCGTCGCAGTTCCATACATCCGTGGTATCTGGCGATAACAAGCCGAGATACTGGGGATCGTCGATGAACGCGTCGATGTCCCGGCTGAATCGATGGTTGGCGTAGAGCATCAGGGCCGTGCCGCCGCCAAGTACCCAGCCGGGCACCGATTGGCCCTGCTGCTCCAGATCGGACAGCCCATCGAGCGCTCGACCAAGTAACTTACGCCAGCCGCTCAAATGCGCGCTCCAGTGCGGGATTGGTTTCGCCAGTGGCCGACGTCATCGCGTGATAGGCAGCAACCAAGTCTCGAATGGGAATCGCGTGAAGCCGAGCGAATTGCAAAACCAGTTCAGGTCGTACTTCCGTGAAGAATGTAACGACATGTGCGATCCAATTCTGCCAATCTCTCGACATGAGGCAAGCCACAAGATCAGTCGAATTGATCGTCCGGCGGTACGGAGCATTGATTGTACCGAGAACGAGTTGATCGACGTCCTTTGGCTTGGAGGTACGGCTTGAAGAGCGTCCGACGCTCTTCGGTTTCCTCGTCGGGCTTACGCCCTGGCGCCGCCTCAGGTCCTCGGCATTTCCGGCGAGCGCCTCCATTGCCGCCCGCTGGGCACCGATCCGCGACTTCAGCGCCAACACATCCTTCAGCTTCGTGCGGCGGTGTTTGCCGACATATCGGAATGGCAGGTCCCCGAGGCCCATCCGATGCACGACCAGCGGTCGGGAGATGCCCAGGATGTCTGCCGCGTCGTTCGGACTGAGCTCCTGATCCTCGGCGAGGACAGCGACACGCTCTCCCTGAAGGAGATGGCCGAGCGCAGTCTCAAGCAGCGCCGCGGCCTTCGGCGGCAACTTTACGACCTGATCCTCGCCCGACTTGCGGCGAACCCGGACCTCGACCTGATCGCCCTTGCCGAGCTTGTCGAAGGCCTTGGCCGCCTTGCGGTCCTGGTCAGATAGCCCCACGAACTGCAGCACATGGGTGGTCATGGAACGGATTTTCCTTCCGGTCCAATATAGGGGCTGACGCAGCTAACTGCAATATCTGAAACTCTGGATGGGGACGCGGGAGGCGCCTGCGGCGGGAGAGCGGCGAAGGCGGCGAGGCGCGGAGGCGGTGTCCTGAAATGCAGCTCCCCATGTCGGAACCCGGGCCGGCCGTTCGTCTTGAATCCAAGCCGCCTCGAACCGGAGTACTGCGTAAATGGCCCCGCGCGCCAATTGGAAAGGCTTCCTGAGACTGTCCCTCGTCACCTGCCCCGTGGCGCTCTATCCGGCCACGTCCGAGAGCGAGAAGATCTCGTTCAACCAGCTCAACCGGCAGACCGGCCACCGGGTCAAGTACCTGAAAGTCGATGCGGAAACCGGCGACGAGGTGCCGAATGAGGACATCGTCAAGGGTTACGAGCTCGAGAAGGGCCAGTACATCGAGGTTTCCAAGGAAGAGCTCGAGGAGATCGCGCTGGAGTCCACCCGCACCATCGAGATCGACGAGTTCGTCGACAGGTCGGACATCGACCCGCGCTATTTGATCCGGCCCTATTACATCCGTCCCGACGGCAAGGTCGGCCACGACGCCTTCGCGGTGATCCGCGAGACCATCCGCGAGATGAACAAGGTCGCGATCGGGCGCGTGGTGCTGACCAACCGCGAGCACATCATCGCGCTGGAGCCGATGGACAAGGGCCTCGTCGGCACCCTCCTGCGCTACCCCTACGAGGTGCGCAGCGAGGCCGAATATTTCGACGAGATCCAGGACGTGAAGGTCACCAAGGACATGCTCGATCTCGCCAGGCACATCGTCAACCAGAAGGCCGGCCGCTTCGAACCCGAAAAGTTCGAGGATCACTACGAGACCGCGCTGATCGAGCTGATCAACGAAAAGCGCGCCGGCAAGGTGATCCGGCCGAAGGAGCGGCCGAAGGGCGAGAACGTCGTCGACCTCATGGAGGCGCTGCGGCGGAGCGTCGGCAAGGAGGCCGGGAAGCAGGCCGCGCCCGCAAAGGCGGACAAACCGGCGAAGAAGCCGAGGAAGGCCGCGGCCGGCCAGAAGGAGATGCTGATGCCGATCGCGGGCAAGAAGGCGGCCGCCAAGGAGACGTCCGCTAAGAAGCCGGCCTCAGGGGCGCGGCGGAAATCGGCATGAAGCATCTTCATCGTCCGCGGTACGCGAAGGTCCTTGTCGGAGGCCTCAAAGGCCCTCCTCAGGGCACTCCGGACAGGTATCGCCGATCGAATCGAGCACATCGTTGATCTCCGCGACGGCTTGATCGGCGGAGACGCCGTCCGGTGGCTCCTGGCGCGCAAGCTCGACCGCGCGATGGCGCGCGTGCGGGTCGGCACGATCCTTGGCCCAGCCGTGCTCCTCGCATTCGCAAATCGCGCCGGCGTCGTGCAGCACATGGATCGCCCATCCCCGCAAGGTGCGGATCGCCGGCCGTCTTTCCCTGATCATCAGCATGCAAGATCACTCCTGCGGGACGAATCCGCGCCACCGACCGCTCGTTCCCGGCGGTTAGCACGGGTCAGGGATTCCCAAACGGCGGGACTGATCTTGTCCACGTGTTCCGGTGGGCTGTGGAGGAGGCGAAGTGTTGACGCGGAGTCTGCCTGCGCCGCAAGCACGACCGAGCCAGGCGGGTCCCTGCTGGGGAACCTGGTGCCGAGAGGCGACTTGAGTGGTCATCGGTTTCGGAGGAAAAGCCATGGCCATTGATGCGTTCGCTGGCACCACGCCGGTGTTTCTCCCTGAGCAGTTCTTCGTCGGCCGCTTGGAAGGATGGGCAGTGGTCGAGAGCCTCGTCGGCGGGCTGTTGAAGCGAGCGACGATCACGGCGCATGGCGAGTTGGACGCGGACACCGACACTGTCGTCCTGACCGAAACCTACACCTTCGACGACGGCAACAGCGACACGCTGCGCTGGACGATTCACAAGCTGGGCGAGGGCCAATACACCGGCCATGAGAACCGCCTGGAAGGCGAAGCCAACGGCGAGCAGGCCGGTTGTGCATTCCATTGGACGTACACGCGCGACACGCCCCAAGGCGATGGAAAGTCGTTCAAGCTGAACTTCGATGACTGGTTCTATGCGATCGATGACCGCGCCTGCATCGTGCGCGGATCCGCCGGGCGGGCGGGCATTCCGTTCGCGACGGCGCATGTGACTTATCGGAAGCTTTAGGTTCGCCCGACGCGGGCTGCAGCCCTGCTCCTCCTGCGAGCGCTTCTTCCTCGAGATTAACATTTTTGAATCGCGAAGGCACCGAAGCAAAGTACGGTGGGCGTTTCCCGGGAGGGATCTTCTGGCGCTGATTGATTCAGAGCGGGGCGGGGGCGTGAATTTCCAGGTTACGGTTTTGAAGATCCTGGTGAGCTATCCAGATGGCTTTGCCGTCATGGAAGACCTCAAGCGCGACATGGCCATCCTGGCGACCAGTGGCCCCGATTGGGCCGACCGGACGAGGCGTCTCGCCAGCCGGGTGCCGGACCTCGACATCTTTTCACAGGGGCTGGTCGAGCGCATCAGCGGTGGCTGGAGACTGACCTCCAAGGGGCGAGACATCTTGGAGTTCATGGAAGCCCGCCCGGCACCAAGCGAGCCAAGCCCGGCGTCCCCGGTCGATGAGACGTCCCAGCCGGTATTCGAGATTGCTCCGCTTCCCCCGCTGCCGCAGCCAGCTGACCGGGCCAAGCCGCGGCGCGAGCGCCGAGAGCGCCGCCGCGAAGCCCGCGAACGGGCGAGGGCGAACGCCTCCTGAACCGGGATTGAGGTCCGCACCGAACTCGCCGTACATCGCCGCGCTCGAAGGGCGCCAAGCCGGCGGCGACGCGGCGGCGAGGGGGTGTTAACCGCCCCATCCCTCGTACGGATTATGACCTGGTTCTGGTTGATCATCATAGTGCGGGGTCGGTTGATGGCGGTCCGGCCGTGCCGGTGAATAAGCCCAGGCCGCAGCGGTCCCAGTCGTCAAGACACGGGAATGTGCCGTCGCATGATGCCGATGGACCTGGCCTGCCACCGCGGCGCTGACGGGTGCACACAGGATAATCAGAAGGCTGAAAACGAGACCTGATCGCATGGTGGTTTCTCCGATAGACCTCGATGAGGAGTTAGATGAGTCTCAGTCCACGCCCTCGCAATCGGCCACGCCTGCAAGACTGGTAACGTCCTCGGCATCACGCGCCGTCGCTGCACTCAGCTGCCGATGCTGGAGCGACTTTGGCGAATGTGTCCGATGTGACGCGACTTCAGACATGCGGGATGCCGGTGTGCGTCACGCAATGGTGAGCATAACGATTTGCCATTCGCGCAGCTGTGATTGTTCACCGCGTGTTTTTGCCGAGCGCACACCCATCTAATGTTCGTCCAAGAAACTCGAAGGAAACGCGTTCAACAGAGCAGCCGATTCGAGCAAGCGCGAATGCTCCGCACGAAAACAACAGCCGTTCGGAGCACGACCATGACTGGATTCAGGACCATTGTTATTGCAGCGATGATGTCGATTGGCGCGATAAGCTCTGCAAGCGCCCAGTGCCCGTTGTGGGCGACTCAAAATCCAAATTTGTTTCAGGCGCAATATCCCGATCGGGATGTGTTGAACGACTGCGAACTGACGCCAGCAGGTAGAATGGGCCTGGAACGCCCTGGCGGAGCGGCTCCCTTGTTTGGGCCCAACAGGGCTTATGAGACAACGCCTGGCGTTGCCCAGCACCACGGCTTTCACCACCGATCGCGGTGAGTATCTGGGATCCGGATGGTCGGATTCCAGCGGAGAAACCGTAGCGCGCCAAGTCGAATAACCAGAAAATCAATCCGCGCACCTTCGGTACACGACCACAGCGACACGCTGCGCCGGACGATCCACAAGCTGGGCGAGGGTCAATACACCGGCCATGAGAACCGCCTGGAAGGCGAAGCCACCGGCGAGCAAGCGGGTTGTGCATTCCGTTGGACGTATACGCGCGATACTCCGGCACTTCCAGTCATCGAGCGGAAATTCAAACGATAAGAAACCTCATCGGGCACGGCAGCCTTCACTCGCTTCGCTTCTAATGTGTGTCGCTGGCTCTCCTAGCTGAAGCTCGCCGCAACAGTCCGTCGTCGCTTCCGCTGCGCTCCAGCTATGCCGGACACCGCGCTTCGCCCTTCGGGCCTCTGCGTGGCTGTGCCACGCGCCGGTGATCGGCAGCTTTTGGTGGTGCAAGGCGGACGTTCGAACACGCAAGTTGCAGAGAGGTCCAAGAGCGGACCAAATCGCGCCGCTGCGCGCTTAATGGGCGTTTAACGCTTTTGCGCAACAGATGGATCACCAGCGCGGAATTAGTCCTAGTTACGAGTGCGAGCCGAGCTCCCAGGGAGGGGAATCGGATGGGACTGCTTTTTGTTGGAGTGCTGGCAGGAGTCCTGATCGGCTTTGGCTGGTTCGCGCCGTCCCGAGGGTATTTCCTTGGGTGTGCGTCACGACCCTGTTTCGACCGGGTTGCGGTCGCCCGACCCCCGCAGCCAACGCCGGCGGCACTGGCGCCGGATCCCGTGATCGTCAAACCGAATTCTGCAACTCCGGGAAGGTCCGGCAAGAAACCATCACCAAAGAAGAGCGGATCGGTCGACCTCGCCAAAGCGGCGTCACTGCGGACGAGGACCAGCGCCCCAGCATCCGAACGGCCCGCCGAAGACTCAGATCCTGTCCTAGAAAAGGCGAAGGTCACCATCGCGACGAAGATGGAGGATCCAGGATCGGCCGAATTCACCGAAATGAAGCGCACGATGCGAAAGAACACGCTCGGACGCCCCGTGGATACGATTTGCGGGCGTGTGAAAGGAGGAAGCGCATCAGGGGGCGAGGCCGCAGAGAGACCGTTTCTTTATCTCGTGAAGGAGGATGAAGCATACGTCGTCGACGGCAAGTCGGGGTCGGCGGCGTCAACGGCCTATCGAAATATCTGCAATTAGGGAATGCGTCGGCTGCGGCAGCGCGCGGTCCGCGCCGAAATGAATTTGAGCGGAAAGAATTTCCACCCAGGCGCCAGTTTAACCGCAGTGGACAAGGCACTGGCGGCGGCACTGCGCCGCTCTCGTGATGATCATTCAGGATGAATGCAGCAGCAGGGGACAAGCAATAGGGAATGGGAATATCGCGGAAGCTCTTTTTATCTCGAGGAAATCATGGACGACATAACAAACTCCTCAAAGCGGCTCGATGGGTCACTTCACTTGCCGGTTCTGGTGCTCGTCGAACCGCTCCTGTTGCCTCGCACATGTATTCTGAACGTCCTCAGGCGGGAATTGGCGGAATTCGAGATCCTCGACATGGCAACGGTCGAAAGCCTGGACTGCACATCAACCCGCGATGTTCGTCTGGTGGTGCTGAGTATCGCAGACAAGCCCATCGACGATCCCTCGGTTGAGGGAAGTCTCGCCTTCGTTGCGGAGTGTTGTCCCAACGCCGCCGTTGCAATTCTGTCAAACCATGACGACGAGCCGACCGTGCAGGCCGCGATGCAGCGGGGTGTGCGCGGCTTTCTTTCTACCTCGCTGCCGATCGAGATTGCCATAGCTGGCCTGCGCCTTGTCCTTGTCGGCGGCGTCTACAGGCCGTTGCCCGTCGCCGGGATGAACAGGATATCGGATTTCGAGCCGCCAGATGCGCGCGGGCTTGCGCGCGCATCTCTTGTGAACGAGGGAGCCGGAGTGACTATCGAAAGGAGCGTGCCGGATCTCACGCCTCGTGAGCAACAGGTTCTGGCGGAATTGGCGCTCGGCCTGCCCAACAAGCTGATCGCCGCCAAATTGAACCTGTCGGAAAGCACAGTCAAAATGCACATCCAGCATATCATGAGGAAATGTGCTGCGCACAATCGGACGGAAGCCGTGCTGCGCTGGCGCGGCCGGTTGCCGTCGCAGGGGCACGACCCCGGCGCAAGTCCGATGCAGGAGACTTAGTCCTCTCTGAATGCATTACGGAAGCAGTCGAGCAGGGGCCTGAGCGCGTAGAGAGCCACGGTACCGCGCCCTGTCGTGATGAACACTTGAACCGGCATGCCGGGGACGATCTGGATGTCGTTTGCGACGATCTGCGCGTCATCGATCCGGATTTTGGTCGCGTAGTATGGCTGGTCCGTGCGCTTGTCGAGGAGCCGGTCTGCGGACACGTGCACGACAGTTCCGATCAGGCGAGGCACGCGACGCTGATTGTACGGTACGAGGTGAACCTCGGCATTGAGGCCGGGATGAACCACATCGATATCCTCGGGCCTCAGGCGCGCGGTCACGATGAGACGGTCTTGCCGGGGTACCAGGTCCATGAGCGGAGCGCCCGCTCCGATGACGCCGCCGGCTGTATGAATCCGCAAATCGGTTATCACGCCGTCCTCTGGCGCCTTGACCTCTGTTCGCGATAGCTGGTCCCTGGCCGCAAACAATCGCTCGCGGAGCTGGAATATCTGGTTCTGTGCTTCACGAAGCGACTGTGCGATCTCGTTCTGCCTCTCGCTCTCGAGCTTGAACAATGTGGCCTGCTGTTCGCTGATGACTTGCGCGGCGCGGGAAATCTGCGCGGCGATCTCGCCGCGGCGGCCCTCAACGTCGGCCAGCTCCCGCTGCAGGTTCAGAAGTCGCGGCCGCCGTTCGAGACCCTTGTTGACGAGTGTCGTGACCATATCCAGTTCCTCCCGTACGATGCCGACCCGCTGCCCGGTGGCGCTCTCCTGCGCCGTGAGACCTTCGATCTCCTTTTCGACTTGACGCCTTCGTTCGCGAATGACTGCAAGCTGCGACTCGTGGACCTGCAGGCGTGCCTGGAAAATGAACTGCTGCGCCGACACCGCAGCGGCGGCCACTCCGCTCTGCATGCTGTCTTGTTCCAGCGCGTCCGGAATTGCGATCCTCTCGAATCTCTGCTGCTCGGCCTGAAGCCGAGCGGCACGAGCAGTTGCATCCCACAATTGGCCTTGAAGGCTCTGCACCTCCGAACTCGCCCGGGTGTCCTCCAGCGCGATCAGCGTTTGGCCGCTGCGCACGATATCGCCATCCGAAACCAGGATCTTGCTGACGATACCGCCTTCCAGATGCTGGATCGTCTTGCGACTCGATTCCGATTCCACGACGCCGGACGCGATCGCGGCGCTTTCGAGAGGCGCGAGGCTCGCCCATGTACCAAGCCCCAGCATGAAGCAGAGCACCAGCAGATTGCCCGCGACGGTGATAGCGCGAAGCCTTCCGCGTGGCGAGGTCGGCGTGGGCGTCGAGCACCATGGAAATTCCAGAGGCTCGAAATCGTCGATTGCGGTTACCACGACGCCAGATCGTCGGGCCGGCGGGGGGCGCGACGGCCCTCGTACGAACCGGTCCCAGATCATGGGAAGTCTGGCGACGGCAGGATGCTTCCAGGTGGTGAGAGAATTCCAGATCATGGCGCAACCTGTGAAGTAACCTGGGGTCGGCTCAGGTGCCGTTCGAAGATGTCCTCGCTGTCGCCGAACGCGGCGACCGCACCGTCTTCCATGATGGCAATCTTGTCCGTGGCGGCGAGGAGACCCATCCTGTGAGTGACGACGACAAGAATGACGCCCGCGAGCTTCATGCGCTCGATGGCATCCAGGAGCATTCGCTCGCCGCCGTAGTCGAGGCTGGCGTTGGGTTCGTCGAGAACGATGAGGCGTGGACTGCCGAAAAAGGCGCGGGCAAGACCGAGGCGCTGCCGATACCCGCGTGAGAAGATTGTTTCATTGTGAACCACCGTGTCGTAACCCTGCGGCAGGCGCATGATCGCCCCATGGATTCCGGCGAGCTTGGCCGCTTCGACGACCTTTTGCCGGTCCGCATCTTCAAGGCGTGCGATGATGTCGTTGATGGTGTCGCCGATCAGATTGATGTCCTGGGGGAGATATCCGAGGCCGTCGCCGTTTCGGGTCTCGCGGAGCAGCGAGACGTCGGTATTGTCGAGGAGAACACGGCCATGCGTCGGCATAGACAGCCCCGCGATCACTTGGCCGAGCAAGGACTTGCCTGACCCGGACGGACCGATAATGCCAAGGCATTCTCCGGGCATGAGGCTGAAGGAGACGCCGTTCAGCAGAAGATGATCGGTCCCGGCAAGCCACACGCCCACATTGTCGACGACGAGGCCAGTTCGTGCCAGCGGCGGGAAAACCCCCGCGCTCTCCTGCCGGGTGACGGGGAATGCGGCGAGAAGCGCGCCGAGCCGCTGACAGGCGCTCACGGCCGTCACGAGTGATTTCCAGCCTGCGACAGCACTTTCGACCGGTGCGAGCGCCCGGCTGAACATCAGCGTAGAAGCAAAGATGATTGCCGGACTTTTGCCGTGATCGAGGACGAGCCAGGCGGCAGCCCCCATGATCAAGACCTGCGACAGCGCGCGAACGGGCTTGGCGACCAGAGCAACGATCTCGCCTCGCCGGAGCGCCACATCGTGCTCTCTGCGCGCGTGCTGCGCGTCACGGTGGATCATGCGCGCGGCGCTATCGAACATTCCCATCGCGCGGATCATGTGGATGTTGCACGCGGCAGTCTGAAGGCGACCGTAGCTTCTGGAGAGCGCGGCGCTGGACCTGAGCAAAACGTCTTCCGTGACCAGCTCTCCGGCGACCGTGAGTGCGAACAGGAAGGCGACGCAGCAGGCGCCCACCACGCCAAGCAGGGGATGGATCAGAACGAGGACAAGGAGGAACAAGGGCGCCCAGAGCGCGTCGAACAGCATCGTACATGAGCCGGACTCGACGAACTGGCGCAGCACGGTGAGGTCCCGATATGCGCCCGACGCTTGCGTCCAATCGCTGCGAAACGCCGATTCGAGACCGGCCGAAAGCACGCAGGGACGAAGGCGATCGTCGAGCCAGGCGCCGAGGCGTCCAAGGACGGCGCGCCGCAATGCATCGAACACGCCGCCGACGACCACTGTGATCGCGACGATGAGCGTGAGCAGGAGCAACGTGTCGCCGCTCCGGCTCGACAACACCCGGTCGTAGATCTGAAGAAGATAGATGGAGGGCGCAAACAGTAGCAGATTGTAACTGCAGCTATATGCGAATACGAGACCTAGCGGTCCCACGCAGGACCGGAGGGCTGTGTGCAGTGGCGTCCGGATCTGCGGCAGGATGGGCAACCGAATGGGCGGCATCAGCATGATCGTCACCGCCTGAAATCGAGGTCCGGCGCACTTGACTGACGGTCAACGCAATCCGTCAACCGCATCGGTAGATCTTTGGCGCGAAATCCGGGACCGGCGGCCGCGGCAGCCGGTCCCGCCAGTCGGACGAGCGGCTCGTCAGAGCGTGTCGAGATGGAAGGTCACTCCGCCGCCCCATGCGAAGTTGCCGTCTCCGCCATCGCCGCCGATGCCGGCGACCACTTCCTGGTGCTGGTCCACGGTGACCTTGTTGATCTGGGTGGCATCCGTATTGGCGTAGACCTTGGAAGTATCGTAGCCGCTGTAGGACTTCTGGCTGCCGTTCGACTCGGCGTCTCCGCCATGAGCCTTGGAGAACACCGAGGCCTTGGCGTTGGCGCCGCCGGCATCCCAATCCGCCGTCTGCTTGACGTGATCGCCGGTGCTCACGTGCACGTCGGCGCCTTCCGCCTTGTTGGTCGGATCGTAGTTGACAGTCGGCTTGCTGATGATGGCTCCCTTGAAAGTACCGTCGCCGCCATTTCCGGCACTTTGACCACCGGTGTCGATCGATTTGACCTTGATCGTATCCGAGATGTTGATTGCCTTTGGCATCATTTGAGGCCTCCGTCGTTTTGTTGGCTGTCGTGCAACATCCATCCCGATCAGGCGGACGCGCACGGCAAGTCTGATCCGCCCGTGCGCGAGAGCGATAGATGTCAAATCGAACATCATCAGGTTTGGTGGGCCTACCTACGAAAGTACGACATTTCGTCAGGGGAGGCGCCTCTGCGCGGGCTTTGCATGCGGCGAGTGGCGAGGCCGCGTGCCGCGATGCGATCGGCCATGTGAGCGATGCGACGTTTCGCTATGCCACCAGGTGAAGATCCGACAGGAGGTGCGCGGCATCGCCACCTGGCGCGAGGTTGCCGTAGCCGCCGTCTCCGCCAACGCCGGCGATCTGGGTCGCACTCTGGTCGATGTGCACGTTGTTGACCTGATCGGCCACGGCCGTCGAATGTGGACCTGCGATTGCTATGTTGATGGGTGCATAGATCGCGACGCTGACGTCGATCAGACTGCCCGCAAAATAACCGTTGCCGCCATTGCCTGCGCTGTTCGAACCGGTCGCGATCGTATCGGACCCGCCCCACAGATGATGGGAGAGAAGGCTTGCATGGCTGCCCGCTGCGGCGTTGTCGTTGCCGCCGTGCCCGCCAATGCCAGCGATCTGAACCGCGGATTGATCCACGGAGACATCGTTTATCTGGACCGCGTAAGCACTGGAGCCATAGCCCGCGATTGCGATGTTGATCGGGTTGTACACGACAAACGAGGTATGGACGACTTCCCCGTAGAACATGCCGTCACCGCCATTGCCGGCCTGGCCTCCGCCCGTTTGAACGTCAAAGACGCTCGATCCCCAGCTGGGGTCGAGCGTGATGACGCTGCCGCCGGCCGCCACATTGCCATGTCCGCCACTTCCGCCGACGCCCGCGATCTGCGTGGCCGATTGGTCGATGTCGACCGTGTTCGACTGATTTGCATGTGCAGTGCCGCCCGAGCTCGCCAACGCGATATTGATCGGATGATAGATCACCACGGGAGCGTCCACGATCGCACCCGAGAAATGGCCGCTGCCGCCGTTTCCGGCGCTGTTGTCGCCACTCGCAATCACGCCGGAGCCTGAAAACGTACCGATGCTCCCACCCGCTGCAATGTTGTCATTGCCGCCATGGCCGCCGACGCCGGCCATTTGAAAAGCGGATTGATCGACATTCAAATCGTTGGACTGGTTGGCCAGGGCGACCGAGCCGTATCCCGCGCTGATCGAAATGTTGATCGGTTCGTAGATCAACAGGGACGCGTGAATGATACCTCCGTAAAAATGGCCATCCCCGCCGTTCCCTGCCGTGTTCGCCCCACTCTCGACCGAAGCAATGCCCTTCTCGGCAAAGGATGCGCCGGCAGCAGGCTTCGTGGACGAAACATCCAGGCCCGCTGCAGCGTGGTTGCCGGCGTGGCTGCCCATCTCGCCCCCCGATGGGGGATGTTTGGATTGAACCGGGTCGGAGTCTTTATGCTGGATATTCGCGCTCGCGGCGTATGCTCCAGGACCGGCAAACGGGCCGGGACGATGGACCAGGGCGCCGCCGCCGACCGGGTCAGCCATGAACGGAGCTTTGGGGGCAGGGCCCAATTCGCCCGCGCCATCGTACCCATCGTGGTGATGAGAGGCGTGATGCAGCCGGATTGCATCCGACATCCGCGTAAAATCCATCGTAGCCTCCCTCATCGCGATCGCTCCGCGCAATCGGACGGGTTCTGCACTCCGGAGAGAATGTCGTCCCGGGAAGGTCGAATGCCCAGCCGTCAGTTCGGATATAGCGCTCGTCTGGCAGCCGCAACATCGGCTACATCCGTTCGGGTGCGGTTACAGCCTTTGCATCAATTCCCCCGGTCCGCGCACTCATCTCGCCTGCGGCCAAAATGAATCCGGCGCATTGCCGGATTTGAACCGTATTGCGACCTGGGTCGCGGCCAAAGCTCGTGTCGCCCGCTTCAGCGGAAGTGGAGTGCTTGCCGCGGCCCGGCAAAGTGATCGATTGATTGGTGGGCCCGGCAGGACTCGAACCTGCAACCAGACCGTTATGAGCGGCGGGATAGCGATTGGCTTCGTTGATTTTGCTGACCTTTTGTTTGAATTTGATCGCGTTCGTTACGCTTCGGTTGGGTCGTTTCTGGTGCGAAACTGGTGCGGTAACGCCTGCTTATGCGAGCCGGGCGTGACATCCGGAAGGTCTCCATCGCAGGACTCTCAACGATGATCATCGAGGGCATCGATTTACCCTCTCAAGGCTGAAACAGGGGTTCGATTCCCCTAGGGAGCGCCAGAACCAAAATTCACCTTTGATTTTATTGATATTTTTATCGCGACTGTCAATTCAGCGACCTCACGAACGGCCACCTTGACACTTGCGGCCTCATTCCCCCATGCTCAGGCATGCAAAACCGCCGCAGACTCCCCTGCTATGTGCAAGGCTTTTTAGACAGCCACGGCCATCCGCGCCACTACGTCCGAAAGAAAGGCATACCGCGCGTCACCCTGCCCGGGCTGCCCTGGTCGGAAGAGTTCATGCGGGCCTACGCAACCGCCCTGGAGGCGGGCAGCAAGGCCGGACGGGCAACGAGCGCGCCTGAGGCTGGCAAGCAGCGCACGCCCGTCAAAACCGTTCCCGCTGGCAGTATGGCGGCCCTTATCCGGCATTACAAAAAGTCCAAGTTCCCCGAGCTGGGCCAGGTCACTCAGGACAACTACACCAGGTTGTTCGCCCGGCTTGAAGAGGCCGCTGGAAGCCTGCCCGTCGCCAAGATCACGGAGGATGACATTCAGCGTATGGTCGACGAACGGGCTGCTGAAGGCGGCATAGAAGCCGGGAACAGTACGCGGCGAATCTTCCGGCTGCTCATGGCGTTCGCCAAGGACCACAAGTACCGGAAGGACAATCCGGCCAAGGACATCAAAAAGAAGCGTCGGCCGAAAGGCGCGAAGAAAGGTTGGGACACGCTATCGGAAACCAACATAGCCAAGTTTTTCGAGCGGTGGCCCCTCGGTACTCGGCAACATCTCGCTATGACCGTACTGCTCTACACCGGCCAGCGGCGCGGCGATGCGGTCAGGCTCGGGCCTCACAGCGTGGTCGGCGGCAAGTTCGATCTCGATGACCTGAACGATAGCAGCATCGAAGTCCGACAAAACAAGACCGGCAAAGAGCTGGAAATCCCACTAGCTGCACAACTCGCAGCCGCGCTCAAGGCCTGCAAGATCGCAGCGGATGCGCCAGCATTCATCCTGACTGAACGCGGAAAGCCTTACAGCGACAAGTCGTTCACCGGCAAGTTTTCAGCCTGGGGCAAAGCAGCCGGGATCACGACGCAATGCAGTCCCCACACATTGCGCTTCGCGGCAGCCCGTCGACTTGCCGAGCTGGGGTTGTCACTGAAGGTGATTGCCAGCATCACAGGGCACGACAGCTTGAAAGAACTGGAACGGTACACGAAGGCTGCGGAGCAAAGGCTGCTCGCCAAGCAGGCTATTGCCGCGTTAGGCTCACACTAGCCCACGGGTTCGCATCTTCCGCATCGCCCGAGAGGACTTCGAAGGCGCGGTCAATCAGTCGCATGTCCCACAAGACCACGCCGCCGCGCCTGATGGGCCTCGGCATCGTGCCGTCCTCAACCCACTTGTCGAATGTGGACGGAGACACCCCGACGTAGAACGCCGCGTCTTCACGACGCAATCCCCTGCGAGGGCGCGTGAACGCGGATTGATTGGGGCTTTCCGTTCTGACCATCGGCAGACCTTCAGGGGCGACAAGCATCAGCCCTGTAGTCGCATAGACTTTCAAAACTTGTCTATTAAATAGCCCCAGCGTTGGACGTCTCAACTCGCCCCTACTGTATGTGGCTATTGTACCGCACGCACTGATTGTGCAAATAGACGCCAATATACCGGGAGCGATCTATGAAATTATCGGACGGCGAGAAGCTAATCCTCCTCATGCTTGCTGACATTTACAAAGCGATGAAGATCAAAGGTGAGTTCGACCCTGATTTCATCTCCAACACAATCTTCAAAGATCAGCTATGGGGTTTCAACTGGGAGCTTTCCGGAATTCCGTTCGAGGCTGCCGAGGACCCATCCGAAGTGCGGGAAACGACAGACTTCCTCGACATGTGGATGTTCCTGGAGGAAGGCTATGAGGCATTGGGGCCAGCCGAAAAGAAGCAGCTAGAGAAAGATGCAGAGCCTTTCGGAACGGACGTCAAATTCCCGGGTTTCGACGCGAACAACGAGCCGCACTACCACGTTGCTAGTTACATGTTGAACGACATGCGGCATCGCTTCGATTACTTCAAGGGGCGCAATCTCAATTCGCATAGTCACTCAGTTGACGCGTACAAGCGCATGTACCGTGTGTTCGAACCGATCCGTAATAGGCTCCACAATCGAAGACTAAATTTGGCTGAGTTGACCGAGATACTAAAGGCGCGGGTGCACCCAAGCTATCGCTAGGCGGGCGCGTCATTGGCAGGTAATTCTCCCGCTTGCGCGTCAGGCACAGTCGCCATCTGCTCATCAAGGAGTCGCGTCACCAACCCGTGAAGCTCCTCTAGATTTGGCGCCCCGGTCTGTGCGAAGCTCTCATGCGCGCAAACGTCGCGACTTGGCGATCTGCCAGGCTCAAAAACTGATCGGCCGCGCGGGCCTGATTGGCTGCAAGCACCGCAAGCGCCTGTGAGCGTAGGGACGTGATGTACCGCTCGAATATGTGCATCCATTCGCCTGTACCCTACAATGTAGGGGCGTCTCAAGCGGTGGTGGCTGCCCGTCTCTGGGCACCAGCTAGCCACCTTTGCTCCCGAGAGGCTGAGTTCTCAAGGTGCGACCACTTTGTATGGCTAAGAAGTGGCCTTGGCACCTATCAAAATTGGTGGGGACGAGAACGTAAGGTGGTGCGAGCATCCTCGGCGCCGTCGAGGTACATTCCGACGTGAAACACAGCGCTATGAAAGTTGCAGATGGTGAAGTGGTTTTACAAAACTCACGCAGGGGTCGCTGAGATCGTTCCGACTGGGGAGGGTTTTGCGGTCACGTTTGGTGGTGAGACATTGGGGCATTATGCTTCGCCATCCTCAGCCGCCGAAGACTTGGCGAACGGTACATGCTCTTGGCCTTCGAACGGAGACCCCTCAAACCTGGGCATACCGGAGAACATTAGCGAGTGGCAGCGCGTGCGGTGATAGGCTGCATTCGTCATTGGCGTTTTCCTTTCGGCGAGCGGGATCGCCCAAATCTCTTGGAACTGAGCGTTCGCGCGGGTGGTCTTGTACATCGCCACAAGACCGACAGGACGAATCCACACGAGAGAATCAGCAGCATCGGAGGGGTATATTCGAACGGAAGTCAGTGGAAGCAATCTGTCGTTCAGACGATCAGAGACATCGAAAGCGGCGCGTGGGAATTCTATATCCAGGAAGACGGGCTCACGGCTAGTTTGACGTGGCCAAACACGAAGGGCACAAGTACATCAAGACAACAGCGGACGGAATTCAGCCGAACAATCTCCTCTCGCTCCCTGAGTGTCCGTGATAGTTATCAACCCCAGATCGCGCTCACCGGCCTGCACGCCTAGAAGCCTGCCAGTCTGCCAGAGGATCGTGCGCTGCGGTATCCGTATTCAGACCAGACGCCCGGTCCAGATACCAGTCAATCGCCTTGCGATCCCAACGCTGAGTGCCCGGGATGGCCCCGGGCACCAAGCCCTTCTTAACCCATGTGTCGAACGCGTCCTCGGAGCAGCCGCAATAGGCGGCTGCGTTGGCCTTTGTGAGGCCCCGAGGTGCGATCTGATCGGCCCGTAGTATCCGCTCCGAACGTCTCAGCTCTGCGGGCGAAGGTTTGTCACGCTGATGATCACCGTCCATTTGGACCCATTTGTAGAAGTTAGCGGCAACGTGACTCGGCGCCCTAGGGCTGGAGTTAGAGCGCTGTCCCTACCACGCCCCGCCAACTTCAACATGGCCAGCGTCAAGCGACTGAAGCTGACGGCGGAAAGTATCGTCAGGAAAGCCCGTGGCACAACTACCAGGACTGGTCGTCGCCAGGCGCTTGGTCGATCAGTCTCAGTGACCGGAAGCAACGCGGGCACGGCTCGGCGCCAGGTCAGGATAAGAATCAGGCGTTGTCCCTACCGTGCCCGCGCTGCAATGAGATTAGCGGTGGACGTGACTCGGCGCTCTAGCCCCCTCGCGTACACCTGGGCACGCGCTGTCCCTGCCACGCGCCGCTAAGCTCGATGGCTGAGTATTCGGGCTAGCTTTCCAAAAGCTGACGAGGCCCGCGCGCGGCAATATACAAACGAAAAGCGGCCCGTATGGGGCCGCTTGCCGTCAGGACTGAGAACCCTGGGACGGCCCTGTGCCTTCTGACGCGGGCCGTCGTCTTTCAGCATCTCAACATGTAGCGCCAGTAGCGCTTATAGGCCGCTTCGTCCCAGTAGTAGCGGCGAATGTGATCAAACGCGTACATCTGCTTCGCACTCAGGCCGCAGACAAAAGGCGTTCGGCCCACTTACGATCAGCGGCTGCACCCCCCGGGCGACGCGCCGGGTGTCTGATAAGCCAAGCTATTGCATGTTTGCGGCTGATAGGCGTTACGACCTCACGACCTCCCGGCTCTTGCGTCTCTTCGATCAGATAGAGCTTGCCGTTCGGTTTGTGCATCAGGCGGGAGTGCGTCTCACACCAAGCGCCATCTGAGTCGCGCTCAAGGCTGATGCGTGTGACGATGGCTATATCGACTGCGGTGTTGAAGGTCTTCGAGTTCGAGACGTTGCGGATGACTTCCATTTTAGTTCCCCTATAGGCTTGTCAAAAACCTCGCAGAGAGACTGGTGGAAGCCTCTCCGCTGGTGGCGGGAGGTTGACAACCTGTAGAGGACAGGCGAGCTTATTCGTGCTGTTTCCAGCCTTATATCGCTGCCCTCCCGCCGTGCGGAACATCGAACGGAAATCCGGACACAAAAATAGCGCCGTTCGAGGTTCGGCGCTTTGGGCGCCTCTAATGGGGTTGTCACGCCCCACACGATCTATCGACCGTGCAACCATACAATGCACAACCGTGCCGTTTCTGTCAACGCCAAAACCGCTCTAAGCAACTGATTTTACTGGATTTTTGTAAGGTGACAATCCTTACAAAACCAACAACGTTTCGACCCTCCGCCCCGTTGATAAATTGATGGCGTTGGGGGAAAGCAGCGTGGATGCGACTCGGCGTCCTTATCGACCGGGGGGCCTTAGATAAAGGCGCTGTCCCTGCCGCATCCGCACTTCCCGGGAAGTCAGAAGCGACGTGAGCCTCCCTCTGGAGAGCAAAGGAAAGCACGGTCACTATCGCGTGCTGCTAACTTCGGTGGCCAGCCTGGGTATCAAAAGGCTAACCCGTCCGGCTTTCCCGTTAGGCCCGTTGCCACGGGATGCAAAGGATACTAGCGGGAAAGCTATCCGAAGTGACCTACCAGGATTGGTGGTCATGAAACTCGCGTGGAGACCGCTCTGATCGTTCTACAGTCTGATAGGTTGGGTGGCGTTAAGTCGCTCGCGCCGCGAACGGCAGGCTGATCTCCCCATATCTCTGCTTCAGTTGCCGCAACCGGTGAAGGCCAAGCGCTCTCTCAAGCATCGGCTCGCCGCAGCATTTCATCACGACTCGAATGGCGCGAGCCGGAATGTCCTGCCGACGTGAAGCCGCCCACGCAAGGAACGGCAACACGACTTCAGGCAGCTCATCCGTCAAGCGCAGAACGTTGATTGCATCGCCCCCGCACTGTCTGAGCTTCGCGAGCGCATGGGCCAGGACATCTGGCGTATCAGTCTCGACGGCCGCAGTGCGCGGCGCGAACTGAAGTTTGACTACTCCCATTATGTTGCGTCCCTGCCGAGTTGCACGACCTTAGCTTCGATTCGCGCGACGCTGTCGTACTTGGGGTCTGTTACCTCATAGACTGCGCCTGTGCGACAAAGCTTGATCCGGTAACCCTGCTTGAGCGGCCACGGCAGCGACTTGTGATCGAAGCTAAACACGGGAACGCTTGTCGAGATGAGCGGGCTCAACGCATGGCCGCGCGAATGTACTTTGTTGTCCCCCATCACCACCGTTTCTGGCTTCGCCATGAAAACCGCCGTTGTGCTGATTGACCGCTCGGGCTCGGGGATGGTGGGGAAGTTCACACCGCCCGACCGCACCGGAGTTACAACCACGGTTTCGCCCATCGTGTCGTCGATTGCGGCAGATACTTCCTGCATGCCCGCTCGCCAATCGTTTGCCTCTGGAAATAACCACGTCATTCCTGCGCTCCTGTCGGCGGGCCTTGCATCGGCTTGACCGAATTGTCACCCGGCCCTTGAAGACCGGCCCCGAGCTGACCGTTCAAATGCATGTTGGCTACCGCCTCCATCCGCTTGACCAGCGACTCGAAGTAGGTGGACGGCTTGACCTCGATTTGAATATTGTTGTGCAGCTCGGCTTCGCCGGTCACGGTGCCAGTGACGGCAACGTCCTTGAAGCCCGACGACTGAGCGACTGCGCGAATTGAGTCCTGCCAACCGAACCGGCTGCCATCCATATCCTCCGACGCGCCAAGCTGGCGAAGGTATTCGCTAGTCGCACCGCGCCGACGCTTCCAGGGGTTGGCGGGCTGATAGCGATCAAACGGGCTGGATTCATCACCAACCAAATCCTCGTACTCGCTGCCACGCGTCGCCCGCAATCGTGCCAGGTTTCGCCGATAGTTTGCAGCCCCCCCGCCTTTTGCGTCGTCAGTTCCCGCCGCCTCTTTGCCGATCTCATCCCAAAGCGTAGGGCCGAACAACGCACCGAGGGACAGCCATCCGAGGCCCTTGGAAGCGCCGCCCAGGATAGATGCCGCTCGCGAGCCTGCCGCGCCCGCAGCCATGCCTCCCGCTGCGCTGGTGGCCGTTCCGAGCGCGCTGCCGCCTGCCATCCGGGTCAAGGCCGCAGACGCCACATTGGCGCTCGCCGCTAGGCCCGTGAAGCTCGATATGACAGAGGCGATGGTGGCACCGGCAGCCGCTAAGCCGGACAGCGAGGCGAGCCCCGCTGAGACGCTGAGCGCCTGTTTCTGAGCGTCCGACAGACCAGCGGCAAACCCTGCCAGCTTTGCACCGGCATCGGCGAGCGGCGTCAGCCACCCTTCGTTCGCTTTCACGATCTGCTTTTCAGCGCTGTCGATTGACGCTGAGAGCCTGTCGACGGCCGCCGCCAAGCCCTGCATGCGCTCTTCGGCGATCTTCTGTGCGAAACCGTCGCCGTGGTTCAGCTTTTCCAGATATTCGCCATATTGGTCACTCGCACCGAGCAGAAGGGACGCACGGCCACCCTGCTTGTCCCCGAGGATCGCTTGAATATCCCGAGCGCTGGCCTTTTGCAGGATCGCGTCAAAGAGCGCCCCGCCGTTCAGCGAGCCCTTTGCAAGGTCGTACTGACGAAGCGCCGTATCGACCAAATGCTTTTGGTCCATCTTCGAGAGCTTCTCGCCGCTCGCCTCAACGGCCTCCCGAACCGCGGTGCTGAAGTCCTCTCGGCTGCCGAGCACGTTTCGGGACTCGTCGCCGAAGGCTTCCGTCAGCTTTGCCTTTCCTGCCTCAGATAGTCCTTTGCCGTATCGACGACGCAGCGAAGCATCAATAGCATCCGGATTGACATTCCCCTGCGGGGCATAATCCGCATAGTTGATGCCCATATGGGCGAACGCTTCGAAGGCTTGCTTGGTCGGCGCGAGCAGGCGCGCTGCGAACTGGCGCATGAAGACGCCCGACTCGTCACCCCCAACGTTCGCCCGCTTCAGCGTCATAGCCGCAGCGAACGCCTGTTCGGCGCTGATACCGGCAGCCGTGGACATGCCGATACCGAATTTGCCGAATTGGGTGATGTCCTCCGGTGACATCGCGCCCGCCTTTGCGGCGATGGCCGCGAGGTCCGAAGATCGGGCGATCTCGCGGGCAGCCTGAGCCGGATTGTGCAAATGGATGCCTTGCCCGAACGTCAGGCCCTCGACGATCTTTGCGGCTTCAGCCGTTTGGACGTTCAGGGCCTTGGCGAGCACGATAGCCTGATTGGTCGCGGCTTCAGTGATCGGGGCTGAGAAGTTCCGGGTGACGAAGGCTTGCTGAGCGTGCAGCGTATCTTCTGGCTTCAGTCCGTAGACCGTCGCCGCGTTGATGCGCTGTCGCTCCAACAGAGCCATATCGGCATTGCTATAGTGTTGAATTGCCCGCTGATACCGAACATCCCGTTCGTATGGGATGTAGTTGGAAACAGCCGAACGGGCTAACTGGAACGCCTTCGCGCCTGCGACCCCCGCCACAGTCGCACCAATTGCCGATTGGACCTTGTGAATCTTTTCCAGCACGGAAAGGTGCTGAACGGCGGCCGAGGTGGCTTGCCGGAAGCTGTTGGTGTACCCGCTGCCCGTGCTCTCACGGAATAGGGCTTTAGATGTTTGGTCTAGCTTCTTCGTCAGCTCAAGCAACTCGCGCAGCTTGGGCGTTGCCTGATCATTGGCGGAGATTGTTGCTGTTACTGAAGGGTTAGACATCCGTCCTACCTTGCACTCTTTTTGCGAACTTTAGTGAGGTCCGCCTGCATCTTGATATGTGCCACTAGCCGTCCGATGCGCATGGAGTGCAGCTCCGAAGGCTGCACCCCGTAATCGCGGATCATGACCGCGACCATGCGCTGGACGGTTACGTAGGGCGCTCGTCCTGCACCCCGAGCAGAATGATGTTGGTCGCGACGCCTCGGAGGCGCTGAAAATCGCTCGCGCTGATGCTCTTCAAAACGAGATCGTCGATGCCCTTCTCCGCGATCATGTCGACCAAAAAGCGCATGAACGCTTTGTTGTTGTCGTAAACGAACGTCACGCCCTCCGGCTCGCCGTCCTCGCCTTTGCGCGGCTTGAGCGTGAATGGCTCGCCGTAATCAATGAACGCTCCTGCCGTCGGTTCTTGCAGAGTAAGCGTGAGCACCTCTCCGTTGTGTGTCTTGAGCGGCCGCGTCAAGGTGAAGGTCTCGGTAGTCATGTATGCGATCCTCGATTAGGTGCGCGGAATGAGCGTAGATGCGTCAACGCCAAGCTGAGCCAGGGCCTGCACCAGCGGCGTTCCGATCTTGTCGTGCGTGTCGAGCGCGAGCTTGATCTGCTTCGCTTCTTGCGTCATGCCCTTGCCGTTCGTGTACAGCGTGCTGTAACGAATCTCAGCGAGGCGCTTGAGCTTCGCGGGCTCGACGGCGCTTGCATCTGCGCGCGACGCCTTAGCCTTGTAGCCGTTGTTCCTGTTAAATGCGTTCATGGTGCTGCGAATTTCGGCAAGGCGTGCAGCGCGCGGGTCGTCATTGGTCATGGTGGTCTCTTCTGTGTTGATGTCGGTGGTTTCGATGGGAAGGCCACGCAGAAAACTGATGGCCTGATCGGCTGAGAGGCTTTCAGGTCCGCGCGACGTAACAAGCTCGGCCGTCGCGGTTGGTCTGTCTTGCGCCTCGGGTGAAGTAAAAATGGCCGTGCGCCATGCGGCGGACGCGTCGGATCGCAGTGCATTTCGCTTCGCCCCATCTTTCGTGATGGCGAAGCCCATTGTCTTTGCGGTGGTTTCGGTGACTGTCAGCCCGAAAGGCGGTAGGACTGCCAGGTCGAGATGGTCTGAATGTCGAGTGGCGATGCGCTCGTTTGGCTTCAGCAGGTCCGTGTACGGAGCGATGTCATAACCGAGCGCCTCAGCGTCCGCGCGAGACATCGTCTCGCCGGATGAGAGAAGTACGTCTCGGCGGGAAGCCGGGTGCGTGTAGACGGTAGTCATGCGTTGACCTCAGTATCGGTGATGGCGTTGTGCGCCCATCGGGACATACGGTCCAACCCGGACGGCGCGCCCCGCGCTCAAGCCGCCTTCGCAGACGGCTTCGAGGCGACGGATTTCATGTTGCAGCGTCTTAGCGTCGGAGCGATGCCACGTGGTCCACATGTCCCCATTACGGACCTGGGCCGTGGCTTGCCCCGCTAAGAGTTGGTAGAACGCCGCGCGCAGCGCAGAGAGCATTGCGCACGGGTTATCGACGCTTGGCGTGTATTTAGTCATCGGTTCGATTTCCTGATGTTGCGGGCCGCTCGTCGCCTTCGGGGTCGAAGTCGTCGCGATTTTTTGGCACGGGGTGAGGCAGCCCAGCCGCTTCCAACTGTTCTCGTTCAGCCTTTCGCTGAGCAAGCACCTCTTCAAAATCGAGGCCGCGCTCACCGAGCTTTGCTTCAAGCGTCGACAAGCCATTTTCGATCTCAAGAATGTCAGCCTGAGCGGCTTTCAGTGGATCGGCAACCGGCTTACCCTCGCCACGCCAGACAGCGGTGCTGTAGGCGTCTGTGGCCTGCCAGAATGCGGGAGCTCCGTTCGGAAGACGGATGCGGCCCGTCTCGCAAGCCTCCTCAAGCCATGCAGTGAAGACAGCTTGATAGAACGGCTCGACAATTGCCGAACGTCTGCGTTTGTTGATCCGCCAAGGCAGCTCTTGCGCAAGGCGCGAAGCGCTGAAGGACGTTTGCGAGTAATCCCCGCTCACGTCCTCAGCCGATGAGCCTGCAGCCTTCGCCGCTTCTCGCGACAAGCTCTTATCGAGCACGTCGTGAACCATGTTCGGGCTGTTTGGCCGGTGCATTACCAGCTTGTCGCCCCTGTACATGTGGGTGACTAGACCCGGTTGGAGGTTCACCTTAACGTTCTCATAGTACGATGCGCGCGCTTCCGCCCAGGCCTCAGGCGAAACACCGGCCGGAGCAGGCATATCCATTGCATCGGCAGTGGTGAGTGACCGCAGCGCTGCATCGCGGGGCAAGTCCGACTCCACCGTCGCGGCAACCATTGACTGAACAAGCGCGGCGGCGAGTCCGAACTCTCTTAGCGTCGACTTTGAGTGCGCGGGGGTGAGTGCGGCAGCTAGCGGCGAGATGCCACGGATTTGGCCGGGCACGATCAAGTCGAACAGATGCCCAATTCTCGTGCGTCCCCATGACGTGCGTGCCTTGACGAAGACAGCCTGAGGCGCCGAACTGAAGCTGCCGAGCACGAAGGGCCTGATCCAGTATCCTTCAACCCTGCCGTTCGTATCGAACTGCACGCCCTGCATGATGCTGCCCCCGCCATTGCCTTCCGCGATGCGGGTGATGGTCTGGTCGAGCTGACGAACGTCAAGCATATTGACTTTGGTGCGCGAGACCGCGCCGACTGATTTCTGCCAGTCAATAGCAAACAATGTCTCGCCCGTGAGCAAGAAGCTCTTATAAGCAGCGACGGCCAACTGATGCAGCGAGTGACGGCCGGACGCGTCGCACTCGGCGCCGTTCTTTGCCCAAGCTTGCCAGGCCGTTTCAATCTGATGGCTCAGCTCGCCCGCAGCTTCTTTGGTGATGCCGAGCGCGGCGTAGTTGGGACGCGACGACAGCGTGAGCCCGTTGCCAACCGCGTAAGTCGAGAAGCCCTCAACGAGCGCGGCGATGACCGGATTGGACATAAGCAGGTCGACGGTGACCGAAGACACCAAGGCTCGCTCCCGGCTGATCTCTGAGCCCGGCATTCCCCAATAGGGCTGCCAGCCGCCAAGATTTCCAGCCGTGAAGGGCGCACCGTCGTAACGAGCCCAAACCAGCGAAGGCTTGCTGCCATCGGTGCCGGACATGATTCCGGCCTTGGCTTCCGACACGCCCACCATGTTGTTGGTGATAGCAGCGCCGGAGCTGATCGCGCTCTGTGCGGCAATCGACCGTGACGGCCGACTGCGCGTGGATCGCTTAGCCATTTTGGGTTAGCCCTTCTTGCGGCTGGCGTTGAAGGCGTTCATGCCGACTTTGATCTCGGCGAGGCGCGCAGCCTTCGGGTCGGCCGCGATGTCCACGGTGGAAGCGCTCAGCCCGATTGGGCATTCGCGGTCTGCGGCGGCCAGGTACGGGTTAGCGGCCGGGGCCTCAGCAAGAATGCTGCGAGCGGTCTCTGCATCAAGAACCGAGCCGAGCGCGAGCTTTTGAGCCATTGCCGGATTGCGTTTGCCCTCGGGGCTTTCGAGAATAGCCGCGATGCGCAGGCGCTCGGCAGCGATAGCGGCATTGCGGTCTCCGCTGACAGTCGCGGCGACGGTGGGTTTCTTAGACATAGTGGGTTACCTCGTTTGCGAGAGCGCGGCCAAACGCTTGGCCGACTCGGTAATTGATGACGGTTTAGGTTGTGCAGGCACAGACGGCTTTGTGATCACGGCCTGCACGTGTGGGTGTTTCGCTATGGCCGTCGCGTAGACCAGGCAGTCTAGCGGCTCGTTGCGTTTCACTGTGCGGTGATAGGCGTAACGCGGTGCGCCCTTAATGACTTTGACCCGCAGCTCTTCGGAGGCGAGGCCCTCGAAGTAATCAGCGTCAAGGTGATCAGGCAGCCTGATGTAGCCGGGTCCGATCTCTTGCAGCGCCAGCGCTTTTTGCACCGCGAGCTTGCCTGCGTCAGACGCCACGATGAGCAACCGCAACTGTCCCTTCAGACGCCCGCCTTGTGCGAGCGGCATGCGGTCAAAGCCTTCCTTGCCCTTCACAGCGTAAGCGGCACGCGCTTTCTTACGTTGTGCCATCACGAACTTGACGACTTGATCGGCATTGAAGCCGGAGTCGATGGCCTGTATCTGAATGGCCAACGTCCGCCCGTCTGTCGTTTTGAACGTCGACCCCATCGCTTCGTCAAGCTGGCGCCATACTGCATCGCCGCTTGTGTCACCCATCAATTTGAGATGGTTGAGCACGCTGAACGTCTCATCGCTGTGCACTCCGAGAAAGGTCGCCTCAAGCCGGTCCGCCTGAACGTCGACACCCGCAGAGATGAAGACAAGATTCGCCGCATAGGGCGGCGCGATCTTCTCGGCACGCTGTTGCAACTCGGATGACGACAGTTCTACTTCGGTGCCCGCATCGTAGACCTGCGCGAGCGTCGTATTGTAGAACGCCTGCTTTTGCTCTGGCGTTACGGCCGCCTCGTACTGCTGAGCGACCGACGCCATGGTACTGAAGAGCGACGACAGCTCGGTCAGGTGATAAGAGCGAATGCCCTTCTCACCTAATGCGGTAGCCTGCCACTTCCCGCTTTCGATCATTGACCGGCGGGCACGCTCGTCATGGATAACGCCGCAAGCCTCGCAAATTAGGTGGGCCGTCTCGGGCTTGCCGGGCACCCGTTTGAGGTTCTCAAAGGCAAGCGGTTCTGAATGCCCACAGTCAGGGCATTTGACGAAAAACTTCCGTTGATCTCCCCTTAGATGCCACGCATTTATTCTGGAGCCGGCGCGCGTCGTCGGCGTGCTGACGATGATAATCTTTCGGCCCTTGCCTTCGAACGTCTTCGTTCGCTTCACGGCCAAGCCAATGGGATCACCTTCCGCGCCTGCCGATGCGGCAAACCTGTCTATCTCGTCGAGAAACAGAAACCGGATCGCGCGAGCGGCAAGTTCGTCGGCTTTGAACGACGACGCAAAACTGAGCTGCCCGCCAGGAAAACTCTTCGCCGTGACCGAGTTGACGCCCCCGCTACTTCCCTTTCGGGTGTCTTGGCCCTTGCCGATCAGCGCCCGCAATGCGGGGGACGACAGTACAAGCGGGTCAAAGCGTTCCCGAACGAACTCTTCCGAGCGGCCTCCGGTCGGGGAGACGTGCAGCATAGGGCCGGGATCGCTCGCGATGCAGTGGCCCAAAATCGCATTGATGGTGGTCGACTTTCCGGTTTGCGAAGCGAGCATAAGTACTATGATTTCAACGTCATCGTCTGCGACCGAATCGACCGGCTCTCGCTGATATGGGTAAAGACGTAGCGGTCGCGGCAGTGCGTTGACGCTCGCTGGGAGGATGATCTGGCTTTCGGCGAAAGTAGTCGGCGCGACAATCGGCGGCGGCGCAAGCGCGCGCAACCATGCTCGCGCTATGTCGTGGTCGATCATTGCGAATGTCCTAAGTCAGCGCCTCGATGTCGAGCGCTTCGAAAAATTTCTCGTCATCGGCGAGTTCACCGAGCACAATTCGCGCCTCGGCCTCGATGGCTCGCGCGATCTCGCGCGCGTCTGTCTTTCCGACCAATCGATCAGCGACGCGGAGTCCGAGTGACAGGAAGGCAGTACGAGCCTCAGCCAATATGCGGATACCAGTGTCGGTCACCACCTGTCGGTCGATCAGACTCCCAGCTAGCTTTTCGTTCTGAAGGCGAAGCTTCTCAGCGCGGTGCCTCTCAGACTCAGCGCGAGCAGCTGCGTAATCCGAGCTGTTACCCCCACCTCCGCCTCTGCCGTTAGATGCGTGGCCTATGATGCGATCCGCGTCTGCGATTGCTGCGACGGTCTCGATGGCTGTTGAGAAATCGGCCTCGCAGTCGCGTTCGGTTAAGTTGGAAGCCGCGAGCGCGCGGCGTACGGTCGCTTGATCAAGGCCCGTTTCGTCGGCGATTTTGCGGATTGTGCCTCTCGGCCTGCCCATGATGGTTCTCTGCTATCAAAAAGTAGGTTCGCTTTAATCGAAAAACTGCGGCCGCGGCCCGCTCGGCCCTTCGGAGGGGCTCGGAGGGGACCCAAGCGCGGACGCTTGCCACGGCCTCACGGGCTTCCGCGTGGGTACTGCTTGTGATCGCCCGTGCGGTCGTGTGCGCTCGGCTGCGTCGGTGACGTAGTCCACGCGTGCTCCTCGGGGCGCACGGGCGATGCTGACGCGAGAGCTAAGCTGCTCGGCCTGCCGCGTGGGGTATTGGGTGCGCGTGGCGCCCTTTCGGACTGCCAGGCGCGCTAAGGCGCCACGCGCTGTGCCCTGCACTCCGGGTGGCGCACGTCCCGTCAAGCGGCATGTCCAAAACCGCGAAGGGGTGCGCCCGTCCTAGTGCGGGCTGGTCTTAGTTCAGAACTCGCTCGGCATTTTCTCTGGCAGTTGCCGAGCGAGTAGGAGGTTGTGGGTTCGTCGGAGCTTGGCAGCGATAGAGGTGTGTCTGCGCGATACTGAAAAGGCCCGCTTGCGATAAGCTGACGAGGCACGCTCGTCATGCCACGCGGCAACCGCTGGCAGATCGCCCAACTTGTGTTTGTCGTTCATTGGTCCCCATCAATCGTTGTCGGCGGGCGCTGTGTACGGCAAGCCCTCGGCCAGTAGCTGATTCTGAAGCTCGGTCGGCAGTCGTTCAGCGAGTTGCTTATTCGCTTCCTTTTCCCACGCTGTGCGAGCCGCTGCGCCCTCTTGACCCATGGCTGTGCCTGGGTGCTCTGCGTAAACACCCTTGATCGGCAGCCGCTCGCGGGTCTTCCTAAAGGCGACAAACGTACCACCATTGGCATGCACCAGGAACACGCTCTTGATCTTCAACGAAGACGAGCCGCCGCCCGTCAAGCGGTGAGTCGAGGCAGTCAGTCCGCCCGCACCGATCTTAGCTCCTGACACGTTCAAGATGCCGATGCGAAGCTTCGTAGCCGTGAAGCTCGCGCTCAGGTCCGTTTGCGTGGTCCGCCGCAACTTAGTAACGCCCGGCCTGATCCTAGCGACGGGGACACCCGCGTCTTGCGCGATGATCTTTAGCGCAGCCTTCCTTGCGGCCGTTGCTGACCTATCAATCGCGCGTCTTATGGAGTTCCGAAGCCCGCGCGTGGACAACACAGTCGCCCATTGTTCTAGCTTACTTCCGTCCAGATCAACTTTGAGCACTGACATGTGTTGTCCGTTCTTCGTTGTTACTTCGCCTGCGCTCTGGGCGCGACGATGCGCTCAAGCTCCATTTCGGAGCGAACGCGCTCGACGTGAGCGTTAGCCATTACCGCGAAGCCCGTAGCTGCGAGCTGCAACACGCTCGAAGCGGTCGCTGGCGCGTTCGCGGCAAAAGCCGCCTGCACCCATGCTGCTATGTCACTCATCGTCGTCCCCATCGCGATCTGGCTTGAAGCTGTTGCCCGTTGAGGACGCCCTGAAATAGTTGACAGGTTCGCTGGTCCAAGGATCGGAAGAGCACTGGCCGGGCCCGCTCGCGGAGCCACGGCCGACGCATGATGCGAACAGCCCCACAAGCGTCTCGATGGAATTCGCGAGTCGTTCGGCTGCGTTGGCCGTTCGGAGTTGCGCTGCGAGCTGATGCTCAGCGGTCTCGGCCAGGCTTTCAACAGCTTGAATGATGCGAAAGCGTTCGTCGGCGCGAATCGCGTCGATGTCTAGGGTGATCGTTTCAGGCTCGGGCGCGACGGCGCGCGGTCGCAAGCCTTCGGCCAGCCCAGCGAAGACCGGGTCGGGTTGTCTAGTCATGGGGCAGTCTCTGTGTGAGGGCGGGGTTGACAGGCTCGGCCGCGCGGCGCCGCTGATCTGATCGACCGGGCGCCGCGCACCGTGAAAAGGAGCCGCGCCCCCCAAACGCGGCCCCCATACACATAGGGCGGGCTCGCCAAACTAAGTCCGCTGAACGCCTGTAAGTCTTTAAGACTTATAGACTTCTCGCCTACCGCCTGCCGTTTTCAAGGCTTGTCGGTCTCAGCGCCCGTTCCGCCCGCAGCGCCCCGGATTGATTTTAAGACGTAAGCCCCCAGCAACGCAGCCTTCGGAATGCCTATCCTGTCGTCGCGTCGCGCAGTCGGTCGGTCTGTCAGGCGTCTCCCTAAAGGGAGGGAGACGACTGACCGACTAACCGACCAGACCGAAAGTCGGTCAGTCAGGTCGGTCGGTCGCACGACTGACCGACCATTGATAACATTGGAGAATTTGGCCTTGTCGGTCGGTCAGGTCGGTCAGTCGCGCGAGAGACCTAGTGGGTCGGTCAGTCGTGTTTTGGTCGGTCAGTCATTTCGCACGACTGACCGACCCAAAAAGGCATGGAAATATGGGAAAGTGGGCGCGCAGCAAAAAGCCCGGCGCGGTGGCCGGGCTTTGACAGTCATGCCGCGACTAAAATGCGGCCCTCGTGCTTGGGCTTGCTTGGTTTTACCTTAATTTCGACGTCAGCCCCCAGCGCTCGCACGCACTTAAGAAGCCGTTCGAGAGAAACCCCCTCAAACCGCCCTCTAAGCAGCTTGGAAACATCAGGTTGACGCAGCCCCATTGCAGTGGCCGCCTGTGCCTGAGTGAGGCCCTGAGCCTCGATCATCTTAGTAATAAGAATTACGAGATGAGCTTTCACATAGTGCTCTTCGGGCCGGTCGATCCCCAAATCGGCAAAAATGTTCCCGCTACACTGTGTTATTCTTGCTTTCTTCGCCATCTCTCCACCTCGACTCTCATGACTTCTTTTTTGGCGCGTAGTTCTTTTGTAGTGCTCCTCAGCTTCCTTTAGCCGCTTAACGATCATCTCCATGTCGCGCGGAGGGGTTTTCGATCCCACCTTGGACTTCTTTTTGAAGGCGTGGAGAACATAAACCATGCCCCCAAACTTGACGGTGTAGACGGCCCGGTATGCATCTCCGTCTAAGTCCTCCACGACCTCTATAACACCCGCACCCCCAAACCCGGTCAGGGGCTTCGCATCTGGGTGCCTCATCCCGTTCTCTGCTAGAAGGAATGCAAAGCCGAATACGGCTCTTGCGCCCTTTGGAAGGGACTTTACATCCTTTCGGCTAGTTCCAAGGAAATGGATGCTCTTTAGGCGTTTTGGCTTCGAGGGTTTGACCACCCTTCATCTCCATAGTAGAATTACTATACGCACGATTGGTTCAAATTCAAGTATACAAATTGATGTGGGAACTACCCGTAATCCGAGCGATCCATCTGTTGTGCAAATACAGATTTAGACTTAGGCGCAAATCCCTTACCATGAATTTAAGGGCCTTCGCTCGGGAGGCTTATGAGGCTGAAAGCCACGCGGCCCACCGTCGAGACGGAGGCCGCTGTTTTCTTGGTGAGTCCCGGTCCCGCATCAGCTTCCGGGTCGCTGGCTCACCCCTCTTCACTCTCATCGTCAACCGGCCCGAAATCAAACGTGCGCGGCGCTGGCCGCGACGTGCCGCGCTTGAACACCTTCACGGATTTGCGGCGCTCCGCACCTTTGCCGCCCCCCTCTAATACAGCTTCCGTGATCCAACCGCGTCGCTTCCAATCGTCGATGATGACCTTAACCGAGTCGCGAACGTGTTTCTGACTCGCATCCCACCCAACCGCATCGGCGAGCAGCCGACCCAGCCAGCGCCCATGGCGGGAATCAACGCCCACGGGTTCATCGCCATCGAGGGCAGCCAAAACAGCCAAGGTCGCTTCATCGCCCACCCCGTCGTTCGCCCCCTCCCGCTTCGGCGGCATGTAAACGGCAAGCGCAACTGTGCTGTCAGGAGCAAACTCATCCGTCCCGTTATCAGCCTGCACCGAGTGGGCACGGAAGAGCCTCGGCACCACGTCGCGCGCACTGTAGTTGGACTTGCTTCCAGCCGACAGAGCAATCACGTGCGGCACGTCTTCAGGCGGCACGTTCCAAGCCTGAGCGTCTTTCCGCGTTAGCCGCCGCATACTGAGAACCACTCTCGTCGGGGTGGTGATCGTTCCCGCGCCTCGTGAATCATCCTGACTCGCGTCTTCGAGGCTTTTGCTCCCCACGTTCTTTTTGTCATGGTGCGCGATCATCAGCGCAACCGAACGCCGCGCTGCCAAGCTCTTGAATCGCGTCATGATGACATTCATCTCAGAGTTGGCATTCTCGGGGATTGAATGCAGAGCGACCAGCGGGTCAAGAATCACAACGTCAATTGCGCGGGATTCGATAATCTCGGCGAGCTTATCGAATGCCTTTTCTTTCAACATAACGCGCCCGTCCTTATATTCGGCGAGGCGCATAGAAGACTCAACACCGCTGATGATGGTCAGGTTCTCACGCACCATCGCGCGCAGCTCCGCCGAAAATTCATGATGCAGGAACTGCGCGCCGACACGCCTTAGCATCTCGTCTTTATCGTCCTCTCCGTTGTAGACGAGAACCTTACGGGACTTGAATTCTCCGGCACCGAGATGATCAACACCGCATGCTAGATCAATTGCAGCATCCAGGGTCCAAGCTGACTTACCCACTCCACCCGCTGCGGACAGCAAGGTAACGTGTCCGCGCATCAGATACTTCGCGTACAAGTAGGGGCGCGGCGGCAACTTGTTGATATCAAGATCAGCGGGAATACTGATCGTGTTATCATACCAATGGGCCTCGCTGGCGATGTTATTCGTCGTGCTACTGGCCTTCTTCGCCTTCTCAAGTTCGGCTTCCAGAGCTTCGACTAGTGCGGTGTTGCCGTCGAGGTCGGCGGAGACGATAGCGCTTTCAAGGTGCTCAATAAGCACCGCGCTCGCTGCTTTTGCTTCTTCGCGCTCCGCCTCCGCAACGTTGCCGAAGGCGCTGCCATCTGACAGCGGCATGTTCGCGGCAGTCGCCGTAACGAAATCTTTCGCAAGATTGCGATGGTCATATGTGCCGCTCCCTTCTGCCTTGTCGACAAGCTCGCCGAATATCTCGGGGTACTCCGCGCACAAAGCCGCGAAGTCCCGCACGGTAGCGCGCGACGATGCACCTTTTAGAGCTGAAGCGGCTGACAGCCGGTTCGACGAGCGATCCGAACGCGGGTCTTCCATCAGACTGCGGAACTTATCCGACCCGCTCTTCAACCGTTCAAGGTCGAGGGGCTGGCCATTCCCGAAGACCTCTTCAAAGCTGGGCCATTCATCTTTCAGTTCGGCGATGCCCGCCTTGACGCGCGGGTCGCTGTCGCTGACGACTTCACTGGACGCTTCGCCGATAAGGTCGGCCAGGCATTGCGGCAGTTCAGGCAAAGTGTCCTGTGTGATCGCTTCGATAAACCGTCGCAAATCGTCAGGTGTGCCATAGCGCTTTCCATCAGCGCGCCAGGAACCGGGCGCGACAATCTGGCCTGCAACGCCACGTACGTTGCAGCCTAGCCTGCGATTAATTTCGCCCTCACTATTCCGGTACTTCCCCTCCCGGTCGCGAAAGACATAGTGCTTGGCGCCCGACTGCGAGGTCAAGATCACCGTGCCGTCCGGTGTTCCGCCATGTTGGTCGAGATAGGCAGCCAAAAGCGCAGGCCCGTCACGGTCCTTATTGTCGGCGTCGATGACGACGATCTTCGAAAGTCCACAGCAGATGCTTGCCGTACCGTCGCGGTGCGCGATACGGTGCATGCGCTCCCATTTCTTTGGGTCAAGCGTTGAGCCAACGATGCTGAGCGGCGCTTTGCCTTCGGCGATGTACTCATTGCGCACCTTCTCAAGTTCGCTTCGCGGCAGCTCGGTGTCCAAACGCTGCCAACGCTTGATCCTAGAAGCCTTGTTAAGTGAAACGAAAACGGGAATGCCCGCATTTATCAACCGCAGCCCAATGCTCAGGTTATGCGACTGGCGAAGGTCGTCAGGATGCCGGGTCTTCTTTGTTGCAGAAGTCATCAGGCCACTTCCATCTCGGAAAATTCAAGCTCGGCATTCTCGACGCCAGCCGAATGCATAGCGAAGCGCAAGGTCGAGTGGTGGTCGGCGCTGATGTGTAGCCGTTCGCCGTGAAGCACGGCGGGCACGGCTAGTGTGAAATCTTGGCCGTCGCTTCCTCTTATTGTGGCAGTCGCGATGCCCTGTTTGGGTAACGCCATGTTGTGGTAGTCCTTTCTTAGGCCGCAGCTTTGGCCGGGCGCTTGGTTCTTGTGGTGCGGAGCTTGGACGGCTCACGCGGTTTGATGGCGGCCTTGGCGGCGCCGTTCATGATCGCCTTGAGCAGCGCCGTGAGTTCTGTTCTTGATTGCCCCACGCGCCCTTCAACTTCATCGGCTCTTGCCGCGAGCAACAATGCCGCAAGCCGTTGCGCCTGGTCGGGCTCCAGTCTACCAAGGGTATCTCGGTTCATCTCGTCGTTGCGGCCCAGTTCGTCGAGCGCCCTCAATACCCCACGGGCCAGCGGCCGAATGCGTCTAGTTTTCGCTTCTGAGTTGGCATCGTCGATGCCCGCATTGATGAACCGGCTTTCGACAGCGTGCAGCAAGGCGTGCTGCGTGGACGGATCGCATGCGGCGATGGCGTGCGCTGCTGTAGGACCGTCCAGAACCGAGCCGATTTCGATTTCGGTCAAGTCGGGCTTCGATTTACGGCTGATCGACTGAGCGACCTCACGCCTATCGATTTCACGTTGTACGGATTGCAGCTCGGCCCGGCCCCGTGCGATGAGCACGCGCGCCTGCTCTGTGCTGATGCCTGCGGCCTTCGCGATCTGCTCGCGCGCGTCGGTGAAACCAACCGCTCGCAAGTTCTCGTCGGCCCATACGGCGAGGATCGGCCGCTCAAGCTTTGAGGCTCGCGGCAAACGCTTCAAGCATTCACGCGTCGTGTGCTGGCGAGATGCCGCAGACGGACACGCCTGAAGCGCCGCTTCGATCAACCGCCTGCGTGCGCGGAGCTGGGTGAGCTGTACGCGGTGCACGTGCCGCTCCGGGCCAAATAGCTCCGCATCAGTTTCTTCAGCAGAGCCAATAATGGCGCCACGAGCGTCGGCAATGGCGGTGAGCGGCGCGTCGGCGCCGTCCTCTGTGGACAGCGGGTCGCACGGGAGTTCACGCTCGACGCGCCTACCCGTCTTCGGGTGAACGAAGCTCTCGGCCAGCACCGAGATGCCGGTGAGTCGGTCGGCCTCGGCCTCCGCAGCAGCACGCTCGGAGTCAGTGATTGCGAGTAATCTGGACATGTGTGGTCTCTACCGCCCTGTCGTCGGCGGCGCAGTGTGTTGACTGAGTGGGTTCAGTCGGCCGAAGCGCCGAAAAGCTTAGCTTCCATCGCCTCGATATCGGCCCGACGCCAAACGCGCTTCCCGCCTAGTAGCGCGGACGGCGGCAGCTTGTTCGCCTTGACGAGATTGTGGATGAAGCCTTTCGATGTGGGCTTGCCGTTGGTTCCAAAACGGGCTCTCAGGTCATCGGTGTCGAAAAACACGGGCATAGGCAGACTCCAATTGTTGGGCGCGCACGCGCTCTCAGCGCGAAACGCAGCCGTTGTGGGTATTGGCCGCAAATGCAGCCTTCGATTTGTGGGTTGGCGTCTAGCCCGTCCGATGCGGTTTTCGCGTTCGGAATGCTGCGCGGTGTTCTCGGCCTTCACACTTGCTTTTGACCCCTGATGGGGTGGTGAGGCTGCTCGCCCGCGCGAGATAACGTGCAGCTTTTGCTGTAGGCTTACATAACCACGGCTCGTTTGAAGCCGTCAATTAAATAGCCCCGCGTGCAGTGCGCTGAACTCATATAGTGTATAATGATCCACGACCGCAGAAGATCGTCGGTTGTTCGTTTTTTTTTCTTTTCGCCACGAGAGTTTTTTTTCGTGCGTACCCACCCCCGCAAGCGCCCTTTACGCCCTAGACAGGCCGCAGAAAAGATTAGGAAGCATAAGAAAACGAAACGCGCTCCGAGCACTGTCAACCCTCTGACCTTGATAGAAAATAAGGCTTCCCTAGGGAGCGCCATATTCCAAATTCGCCGTTGATTTCACAGCAAATTTTCATGCTTTTGTCCCACTCGCGTTATCGGTGGGACATTCTCTGTTCTCGGCTAGTTCCGGAGCGTCGGGCGGCGCGAGAACGAAGCGCGTTTGAGTTCGCAAATCCGTGTAGTCCATCAACACGCCCGGGTCGTTTTCAAACGCCGTAACGTAAACGCGTACCAGCGCCGGCAGGGTGTCAGGAAGCGAATAGCAAACAAGGCCAATGGTGGCGTCCTTCTTAACGACTACACGCCCGCGCAAATCGAACCGCGTTCCTGATTTCATCACCTCGTCCAACGGACGGAAGTAATAGGCCCCAAGCACAATGCAGTTGATCCGGTTTGCTGGGCCGTCGATTTCGATCTTGTAATCAACCAAGAGACCTGCATCGATTTGCAGGGGAATAGCTATCACTTGGCCGTTGTCACTCGGAGCCCACTCATAGGTGAGCACGAGTTGAGGTTCGCGGTATACAAATCGAGCACCCTTCCAGCTTCCCAACTCCTTCTCGGCCATCAAAGCCCGAATAGGTGCAACGGCTAAGTTGATGATTGCCCATATCGGCAGTGCCGCCACGGTCGATAGCGCCGTCGCGCCTAGTGTGCCAATTCGCGCTGTCAGACCCTTGTCGCCGAGAAACGCCGAAACGAAGAACAGCGAAAAGGGATTTGTGATTAGGCCAAAAAAGGCGCCGGCGTTCACAACCGGCGAGTACAGGCCCTTGATGAAGAGTCCCCACACGGGCTTCAATAGAGCCCGCCATCGGGTAGCCCTCAACGTTCGACGCGGCACCGCATCCTTATCCAACGGCTGCATGAATTGCGTGCCGGACGGAAGGACTTGAACGCCACGCTGTTTCTGAGTCTTCACCAAAACGACTGCGCCTTTACCGACGGTTCAATTTTGCCATGGCCGCATCGGCTGTTTTCTTGCGGCTAGCCGCCTTAGTGTACCGCTCCACCTCTTCCAACGTTTGGTGGCCCGTGATTGCCATGATCTCGTGCGGCGTAGCGCCAGACTCCGCAAGCGCGGTTGATGTAGCTTTGCGCACACCATGCGCCGAGCAGTGCGGCAGGTCCGCTTGGCGGCACCAATCTTTGAACTTGTTGCCGAACCCATTCGCCGTGAACGGCTTACCGTACTCCGTGAGCAAGAAAGTCATGTTTGAGCTAACATCCGCCGCTGCGATGCTTTGGGCTAGAGCCGGATGCAAAGGGATGTCGATATCGATCGGATTGCGGTGCTCATTCTTTGCCTGACGGAAACGAACCCGATCATCTCGGACGTGTTGTCGGCCGAGTCGAGGTGCATCTTCGCGCCTTCCGGTCGTGTATCGAAGCAGATCAAGCGCAAGGCGTGGCTTTGTGCCGAGCGGGTGCCGCATGTAATATTGCTGAATTTCCTCATCGGTCCAAGTATGGTGCCCCGCCGAACGGTACTTGAGTCTTTTTTCACCCCGACCGTCGGATTCACCGTCGTTTCCTCAGCTTCATTGGCCCACGAAAACAACGCGCGTAGCGCTTTCAGCCGCTGGCTTGCCGCCGCCGGCGTTTCGGCTTTTGCGTCGCGTAACCTGCGAACGTGGCGAGCTTGCATGGTCGCTACTTGCTTGGACCCGTGTTCTTGCGCAATTTCGTCCAGCGCGCGACGCTGCCAATTGCGGGTGCTGACATCCAGCGCTTTGTAAGCCGCGCTCGAATAGTAGCGGATGCAGAGATGGCGGAACGATCCCCTCTTGGCCTCCGCGGCCTGCCGCAGCGGCGCCTCGGCGGCCGTCGCAATCGCCGCCTGATATTCTTCCATGAATTCGGGGGTGCCCGGCAGCGCACGAATGCGCACCTTGCGCTTTCCAGGGACGCGAACGTAGCAGCGGACGTTGCTATGCCGGTCAACATCCTCGCAGATATACTTAAGCGCCACACGCATGCTCAGCGAAGGTCCCTGTCCCATTCGTTTTCCTCGCTATCGTCGAGTGCGGTAAAAGCGCAGTCAAGCTGTTTCAGGTCCCAAATCACACGTCCGCCGATCCTTTTCGGGCGGGGCATTCGGCCGTCAGCCACCATTTTGTCGAAGGTGGAGGGGCTAACCCCTGCCCATTCTGCGGCTTGAACGCGCGACAAGCCTCGCGGCGGCAACGAGGGCGGCAATGTGCTGCCTCGGCGCGCTGATTTTTCGTCGAACATGATTCAGCCTGAAAAAATGAAATGCGGTCACGACGATCCTTGGCCCGCTAGACTCTGGTGCGCGTGGGCTGGGAGGATCGCTTTCGGCGAGGACGTGACCGCTC